>JBLIGH010000128.1:0-8361 GCA_047636855.1 Pseudorhodobacter sp. | reverse complement strand
CACGATATTCGACCAGCAAATACCCACCAACCGCGACAATCAAAATGCCAAAGTAAATCAATCTCCCGAAATCAACGTCATCCATCGCACTCTCCTTTGGGTCGATGTGGGTCCAGAAGGAATTGTGCACAAGGTGCGGCCCTTGGGAATTATCCAAGCAATCCGGTTTGAACGATGCCATCAATCACAAATTGTACGGATAAAGCGGCCAAAAGCATCCCCAATAACCGGGTGATCACAACGGTTCCGGTGCGCCCCAGCAAGGCCTCGATCGGCCCCGCGATCAAAAACATCGAAAAGGCCAGCAGGACCACGAAAACCATCACCAGATGGATTGCCAACACGCCTTGCCAGCTGCCTGCTTCGCCGACCAGCAAGATCATCGTTGCGATGGCACCGGGTCCCGCGATCAGCGGGATGGCAAGCGGGAAGACCGACGGGTCGTGGTCATGAACTGTGGCTTGGCCTTCGCGCCTTTGGGTGCGGCGCTCGAATAGCATGTCCAAGGCCGTCAGGAACAGCAATATCCCGCCCGAGATGCGGAAGGCCGACATCGAAATGCCAATGAAATTGAGCACCGCCTCGCCCAGCAGGCCAAACAGGGTCAACACGCCGACAGCGACCAAACAGGCCCGCAATCCAATGGATCGGCGCCGCGCTTTGTCCATGCCGGGTGTCAAGGCGATGAACATCGGGATCATGCCCGGCGGGTCGATCACAACGAACAGCGTCGCAAAAGCGGTGATCAGGAAGGCGGTTTCAACCAGCATCGATGTCTCCTATCGCCTTCAGTATCCGGTGTTTTCAGCGTGAAAGCATCCAAAAACCGGTTCAGGCCGCCGCTTCCAGCTTTTCCTGGGCCTTTACCCAAAGCGCTTCGGCCCGGTCCAAGGCTTCCCTGACTTCGCCGTATTTCTTCTGCCACGTTTCCATTTCGCCCAAACGCGCGGGCTCGTAAAGCGCGGGATCAGCCAGCTTTTTCGCCAGTTTATCGCTCATATCGTTCAATTTCGCGAGCCGGTCTTCGCATTTGCGCACCTCGGCACGCAAGGTCGAGACGTCTTCGCGACTGACCTGCTTTTTGGGCTTTTCAGCTGACTTGGCTGGCTTTGCATCATCATCGCCTGACAGCAATTGGCGCCGGTAAGCTTCAAGATCTTGCGTGTAGGGTTCTACAGCGCCGCCTTTGACCAACCACAACCGGTCGGCGACAAGCCCCAGCAAGTGCATGTCATGGCTGACCAAAATCACGGCCCCGGAATAGGTTGTCAGGGCCTCGACCAACGCCTCGCGGCTTTCCATATCAAGGTGGTTTGTCGGCTCGTCCAAGATCAGCAGATGCGGCGCATCCAAGGTTGCCAAAAGCAAGGAAAGTCGGGCTTTTTGCCCGCCCGACAAGCGCCCAACGGCGGTCTCGGCCTGATCGGCCAAAAGGCCAAAGCCCGCAAGGCGCGCCCGCAGACGTGGCTGTCCCTCGTTGGGCCGCATGGCTTGGACATGTTGCAAAGGGGTCTCGTTGATTTGCAGCTCGTCGACCTGATGCTGCGCGAAATAGCCGATCCGCAGCTTGGAGCTGCGCGTCATCGACCCGCCAATTGGTTTAAGTTTGCCCGCTAACAGTTTGGAAAGCGTTGACTTTCCTTCACCATTGCGGCCCAGCAAAGCGATGCGGTCATCTTGGTCAATACGCAGCGAAAGTTTGCGCAAAACCGGGGGGCCGCCGTCATAGCCAACCGATACGCCCTCGATATTGATGATGGGCGGCGAAAGCGCTTCGGGTTCGGGAAAGGTGAAAACCTGTTTGCGCGCCTCTTCAGGCGGCGTAATGGTTTCCATCTTTTCCAGCATTTTAACACGGCTTTGCGCCTGCACAGCCTTCGAGGCTTTGGCCTTGAAGCGGTCCACAAAGCTTTGCAAATGCGCGCGCCGTAATTCTTGCTTTTTCGCTTCGGCTTGCAACACGGCGCGCCGCTCGACCATTTGCCGCGCAAATTGGTCGTAGGGGCCGTTCCAATAGGTCAGCTTCTTGCCATCGAGGTGCAAAATGCCCTGCACGGCGCGGTTCAGCAGGCCGCGATCGTGGGAAATAATGATGACCGTGTGGGGGTATTTCGCCAGATAGCTTTCCAGCCACACCGCACCCTCAAGATCCAGATAGTTGGTCGGTTCGTCCAGCAGCAGATAATCAGGCTGCGCAAACAGCACACCGGCCAGCGCCACGCGCATCCGCCAACCGCCCGAGAAATCTGAACAAGGGCGCAACTGGGCTGCATTGTCAAAGCCAAGCCCTTTGAGAATGCTTGCCGCACGCCCCTCAGCGGACCAGGCATCAATATCGGCCAAGCGTGCCTGAATTTCGGCAATCCGGTGCGCATCGGTCGCAACCTCAGCTTCGCTTAACAAGGATTCGCGCTCGGTATCGGCCTGCAGCACTGTTTGCAAAAGCGATGTCGAAGACGAGGGCACTTCTTGCGCCACACCACCGATACGGCTTTTCGCAGGCATCGAGATCTCGCCACCCTCTAGCGCCAATTCCTTGCGGATCAGGCGGAAAAGCGTGGTTTTACCCGTGCCATTGCGGCCAACAAGGCCAACCTTATGGCCTGTCGGTATCGTGGCAGAAGCGCCCACCAGAAGCGGGCGACCTTCAACGGAATAGCTGATATCTGAAATGCGTAACATGCGCCACGCCATGTCTTATGCAGGGCTGTTCGTCAATGCCGTATCCGACCTTTGCGCGCGCAAAATGACCCAAAGTTACTGCAAAACCCACCTTCAATGGCTGTGGGGCGTGCCCCGCGTTCTGGCGCGGGTGGCAATGGGGCTTGCAAGGCAATAAAGGGGGGATGCCAGCCGATCGCCCGCCTTATCCCATTTGCTTCGTCGGTTCTGACGCAAAACCGGGTTTTCAACCCTGCGCGCGCGTGGTAGCAGGTCGGCGCAAACACTCCGGGGGCGGGCAGGGGCCCATCCCCCATATTAAGGCGAGAAGAAAATGGCTGTTGAACGCACCCTTTCGATGATTAAACCGGACGCAACCAACCGCAATCTGACTGGCAAGATCAACGCCAAGTTTGAAGAAGCTGGTCTGCGTATTGTTGCCCAAAAGCGCATTCACTTGTCGCCAGCCCAAGCTGGCGCGTTTTATGCCGAGCATTCCGAGCGTCCCTTTTACGGTGAGCTGTGCGACTTTATGGCGTCCGCGCCAATCATCGTTCAGGTTTTGGAAGGCGAAGGCGCCATTTTGAAAAACCGCGAAGTTATGGGGGCGACCAACCCAGCCAATGCGGATGACGGCACGATCCGTAAGGAATTCGCGCTTTCGATGGGTGAAAACTCGGTTCACGGCTCTGACAGCCCGGACTCGGCTGCGCGCGAAATTTCGTTTTACTTCTCTGGTTTGGAATTGGTCGGCTGACATAGCCCCGATTTACTGCGAAGCGTAAAAGCTGCCCCAAAGGGGCGGCTTTTTTCTTGCCCCCTTTGACCACAGCCAGAATAGGCATTTTTCTGATGGCACGCGTACCTCTTCTTCAGCTCTCCGGTATCTCGCTTACCTTTGGAGGCGATCCTGTTTTTGACGGGCTTGATCTTGTTGTGCATCCGGGCGACCGCGTGGCACTGGTCGGGCGCAACGGGTCCGGCAAATCCACCTTGATGAAGGTGATGGCGGGGTTGGTCGATGCGGATGCCGGCACACGCGTTGTGCCGCCCGGCGTCACCGTGGGCTATATGGAGCAAGACCCGGATCTTTCCGCCTATGCGACTTTGGGCGATTATGCCGCCGCCAATCTGCCGGAAGGCGAGGAATACAAGGTTGCGATGGTTGCGGAGGGTTTGAAGTTCAATCCCGAAACACCGGTTGTTTCCGCCTCGGGCGGCGAGCGACGTCGCGCGGCTCTTGCGCGGCTGATGGCAGAGGCGCCAGAGCTGATGTTGCTGGACGAGCCGACAAACCATCTGGATATCCAAGCGATTCAATGGCTTGAAGAAGAGCTGAAGACCACCCGCACCGCTTTTGTACTGATCAGCCATGACCGTGCGTTTCTGAAGGCCCTGACCCGTGCCACGCTTTGGATTGACCGGGGGCAGGTCAAGCGGCGCGAGTCCGGTTTCACCGGGTTCGAGGAATGGCGCGAGACTGTTTGGGCCGAGGAAGATGATCAGCGCCACAAGCTTGACCGCAAGATCAAAGCCGAGGCGCGTTGGGCCGTGGAAGGTATTTCCGCACGGCGCAAGCGCAACCAAGGCCGCGTGCGCGCTTTGGGGGAATTGCGCGAGCAACGGGCCGGGCAAATTCGGCGTCAGGGCACAGCCGCAATGGCGCTGGAATCGGGCACGACCTCTGGCAAAAGAGTTGTGGAAGCCAAGGGCATCTCTAAGGCGTTTGGCGATACCATTATTGTCAATAATCTGGATCTGCGCGTGCTGCGCGGGGATCGGATTGCCTTTGTCGGGCCAAATGGCATCGGCAAAACCACCTTACTGAAAATGCTGACCGGCGAGATTGCCCCCGATAGCGGGACGATCACCCTTGGCACCAAGCTGGATATTGCGGTGTTCGATCAAACCCGCGCACAGCTGGACCCGAATGCCTCGCTTTGGGACAATCTGGTGAATGACCCCTCAATGGCAGTATCGGGCAGTTCCGATCAGGTCATGGTGCGGGGGATGCCCAAGCATGTTGTGGGCTACCTCAAAGACTTCTTGTTCAACGAAGCGCAAGCCCGCGCGCCTGTCCGCTCGCTTTCGGGCGGCGAAAAGGCGCGGCTGTTGTTGGCGCGGATCATGGCAAAGCCGTCGAATTTGCTGATCCTCGACGAGCCGACAAACGATCTGGATGTCGAGACGCTGGATCTGCTGCAAGATATTTTGGGCGATTATGACGGCACGGTGCTGTTGGTCAGCCATGACCGTGACTTCATCGACCGGGTGGCAACCGCGACCGTCGCCTTGGAAGGTCAGGGCCGGGTTGGTGTCTTTCCGGGGGGCTGGAGCGACTATATGATACAGCGCGATATGGAATGGGCGCCCGAAGCGACGTTCAAAGTCAAAACCGCCAGTGCCGCACCGCAAAAAACGGAAAGCAAGAAGGCCGATAGTCTAAGCTTTACCGAACGTAAGAAGCTTGAAACGCTGCCCGATGTGATTGGCAAGCTTGAGGCAGAGATCGTAAAGTTGACCGAACTTCTGGCCGCACCCGAGCTTTTCACCAAAGAACCGGTGAAATTTAGCAAAGCCTCCGAGATGTTGGCACAGCGGCAATCTGAACTGGCTGCAACCGAGGAAGATTGGCTGAAACTGGCGGAACGGTCTTAAGACCGTTTTGCATTTCCGTCGCTCCAAATTGGAAAATAACAGTCACATGCCTGTTACCAAACGACCGAAAGGCTAAAGTTAGCCTATGGTTAGACGGCTTCTGGCGCCTGTCCGCTGATGACGTCATGCGGCGGACACGGACTGGTGAGAAGGGGATGACAAGCCCGGTCCAACACTCCATTTGAGCTTCATGGCCTACGGTCGAGCACCGTGCCTGTAATCAAAAACAGGAGACTGAACATGAAACATCTAGTCGCTTTTACACTTGCGAGCCTACTGACCGCGCCAGCGTTTGCTGGTGGCCTTAACACTGCAATCGAAGAGCCCGCCCTGGCACCACCGGTCTTTGTAGAGCCGGCTCGCGCCGACGGGGATTGGACCGGATTCTATGCCGGTGCCCAGCTTGGCTATGGCGATGTTGACAGCGACGGCGCTGGCAGCGACGGCGATGGCGCGCTTGGCGGCCTTCATGCCGGTTACCGCCAGGACTTCGGAAATTTCGTTGGCGGCGTAGAGTTTGACTTCGATCTGAGCCAAATCGATCTTGGCGCTACGGATGAGCTGGACAATATCACACGGCTTAAGCTGTTGGGCGGTTATGATTTCGGACGGACGCTGGTGTACGGTACGGTCGGTGCGGCCTATGCAAACGCCACAATTGCTGGGGTTGATGGGTCGGATGACGGCTATTTCTTTGGCGTGGGTGCGGATTACCAGCTGAACGATAAATGGACCATTGGCGGCGAAATTGTACAGAACCGTTTTGACGATTTCGACGGTACTGGCACCGATATCGAAGCGGTCACTGCCAAGCTGAAAGTCGGACTTCGGTTCTGATACCGGTTGAACACTTAAAGGGGGCGTCTAGCCCCCTTTTCCTTGCGAGATCGCGTACCACGGCCCTACCACTTGCCCGAAGCACCGCCGCCGGAAGAGCTGCCACCACCAAAACCACGGCTGCTGCTGCGTTTGCGGGCTTTTCGCGCGCTGGCAAGGGATGGGATGGTATAGCGGGTCGTGCGATCATCACCGCAACTGTTGCATCTAAGATGTGACACACCCGACCCGGGCGTCGTCTCTTGTGCTGGGTCGATGACCACATGTTCGCGCTGCAAGCCGCGCGCGCGGCATTTTGGACAACGCCGCAACCTCAAGATCCCCGCCCCAAGCTTCTTGCTGAACACTGCCAAAATCGAGCTGATGACCAAAATGGCGACCATCAAGCTGCCAATGATTTTGGGAACGATTGCATCGTCGGGAAAACCGCTATCCTCGGTCACTGTTTCCTTTGCCGCAAATGGCAAGGCCAGACGTTCCCTGGCCGATGCCACACCGGCTTCAATCCCCGCTTGATAGTTTTCGCCGCGAAACTCGGGCAGCATAGCGGTATCGATCACGCGTTGCGCGCGCCCGTCCCAAACCGGG
This sequence comes from Pseudorhodobacter sp., assembly GCA_047636855.1. Taxonomy (GTDB): domain Bacteria; phylum Pseudomonadota; class Alphaproteobacteria; order Rhodobacterales; family Rhodobacteraceae; genus Pseudorhodobacter. The sequence continues at coordinate 1,617 of JBLIGH010000128.1, read as the reverse complement.
CCATAAGCATCACCCAGAACAATCCGCATTTCCCGGTCACGGCGTGCGACCAGAATAAGGATGCCATCATTGCGTGTTGCATCGCCAATGCCCCAGCGGTTGAACCATTTCGTTGCAAAATCGGGGAATCGTTCGGTGCTGCCATAATCGGATTGCTGCTCGATCGTGACCACAACCAGATGAACACCCGTCTCGTCGCGCAGGGATTGCAACTGCGTGGTCACCCGCGCAGCACTTTCGGCGTCCAGCAGGTTCGCAAAGTCGCTAAGGGTATCGGACAGCGGTTCGGGAAAGCTTTGCGCGAAAGCCGCAAGGGGAAGCCAAATCAAAATGGCGAGCAACCGGATCATATTTTATCCTCCGCGTAACGGGTTTTTGGATCCCACCATTGAACAGGCCTCGGCATGTCAAAGGGCCGTGAGAATGGTCACGGCCTCGCCCTATCTTGATCAAAACGCGGCTTTGACACAACAGACTTGGCGCGCCTTGGGCGGCGTGCTACACGAACGATATGAAAAACACGGGCCAGATTAGCATTTTCTGTATTTCCTGCTGACATATGTCGCGCGGGTAGCCCTTCTTTTCGTTTCCAACCAAAGACGAAGTTGATATGCCCGCGCGGGACTGCCGTGACCACGGAGCATAAGGGTTGAGACGATGACCACGATCAAGCTGCACAATTCTTTGAACCGGGGCAAAGAGGTTTTCACGCCTTTGGATGCGCGCAATGTGCGGATCTATCTGTGTGGGCCAACGGTTTATGATCGCGCCCATATTGGCAATGCGCGCAATGTGATCTTGTTTGACGTGCTGTACCGTTTGCTGCGGCAAGCTTACGGCGCGGATCATGTGACCTATGTGCGCAATTTCACCGATGTGGATGACAAAATTAATGCGCGCGCAGCAGAAACCGGCCGTGATATTCGCGACGTTACCGACGAAACCATCGGCTGGTATCACGCCGATATGGATGCTTTGGGCAATCTGCGCCCTGATCACGAGCCCCGGGCGACGGAATACATCGCCGAGATGATTGCGATGATCGAGGCGTTGATCCGCAAGGGCCATGCCTATGCAGCGCAGGGTCATGTGTTGTTTGATGTGCGGTCTTTTCCGGAATACGGGCGGCTTTCGGGGCGCTCGGTCGATGATATGATTGCCGGTGCGCGGGTCGAGGTTGCACCCTATAAGCGCGATCCGATGGATTTTGTGATGTGGAAGCCCTCGGATGCGGCAACACCGGGTTGGGACAGCCCTTGGGGGCGTGGGCGCCCGGGCTGGCATATTGAATGCTCGGCGATGAGTGAGGCCTTGCTAGGCCCAAGTTTCGACATTCATGGCGGCGGCACCGATTTGCAATTTCCGCATCACGAGAATGAACTGGCCCAAAGCTGCTGTGCCAATCCGGGCGCGCAATTTGCGCAGATTTGGCTGCACAATGAGATGTTGCAGGTTGAGGGCAAGAAGATGTCCAAGTCCTTGGGCAATTTCTTTACGGTACGCGATTTGTTGGATCAGGGCATTCCAGGCGAGGTGATCCGGTTTGTCTTTTTGGGCAGTCATTACCGTAAAACGATGGATTGGACCGCTGAGAAAGCCGCACAGGCAGAGGCGACG
>JBLIGH010000127.1:0-8372 GCA_047636855.1 Pseudorhodobacter sp. | reverse complement strand
CCGCGGCGGCAGCCTTAGCGTGACGCGCGACGGCGTGACAACCCCTTTAGCAGCCAAAACAGTCGGTCATGCTTTGCGCCCCGGTGATATCGTGCGAATGGAAACGCCCGGCGGTGGCGGGCATGGCAACCCGGCCTTGCGCGACGCCGCAGCCTTGGCCGAAGATCAGGCAGACGGCTATGTTTAGAACGCAGCACGTTAGCGGCGAAAACACCCCTTGGACCGGCGGCGCATCGCGGCCGACCATGGGGTTTATAGAGCAAATAAAAAGCACAGCCCGGCTCTACCTGCCCGAAATAGTCGCGCGGGGTGACATGGATGGCCGTGGAGGTTGTAAACATGGTGCGGAATCTGGGAAGGTCTGGAAGGGTCAGCTTTTGCATGACCCGCTGCACATAACAGGAGACAAGGAATGAGCGAACCGCTGCCACAACGTGTGTCGCGCTGGCTGGCTTGGGTCGCGGGGGCGGTGATCTTGTTTGGCTGCGCCGTGCCAATCACAATCGATGTGGCGATGCGGTTTTTCTTCAATCGCAGTGCCGTCGAAAGCTTCGAGATTTCGGGATATGGCTTGGCCGCCTGTGTCGGGCTTGGCCTTGCGTTTACCGTCACCACCAAGGCGCATATCCGGGTTGATTTTCTGGTGGCCAAGCTGCCCTTTCCGATGCGCGCGGCCTGTGATTTGCTGGCGGCATGTGCTCTGGCCGTTGTTGCAGCGGCGCTGGCCTGGTTTGCCTGGGGCACGGTTTCGCAGTCCTGGGCGATGGGGGCACGGTCGATGTCGCACCTGCAGATCCCCATCGTTATCCCGCAGGGCCTTTGGTGGATCGGGCTTTTCTGGTTTGCGTGCATGGCTGTTTTGGCCCCAATCCAAGCCGTGATCCGGCTTGCGCGCGGCGACCGCGCCGGGTTCGAAGCGGCAATCGGCTCGGCGGATCTGGACGCCGAGATTAACGAGGCCGTTCACGCCTCGGGGGATCGGCCATGATCCTGACCGCCTTTTTGTTGCTGCTTGGGATGCTGGCGCTCAGCCTGCCTGTGGCAGCTGTTCTGGCCCTGACCGGCTACGTGCTGTCCGAACAATACGCATTTTTCCCGATGACGGGGGCCGCCGGCGAATTGGCTTGGAATTCGTCCGAGGATTTTATCCTGATCGCGGCACCCATGTTCATCATGATGGGCGAGTTGATGCACCGCTCCGGTGTGTCGGGTCGCTTGTTCAACGCCCTGACCCCGTGGTTCGCACGCCTTCCGGGCCGGCTGATGCACACCAATATCGCGGCCAGCGCGGTGTTTGCCGCGACCTCTGGCAGCTCCATCGCCACGGCGGCCACCATAGGCACCGTGGCCATTCCGAACATGGACAAGGGTGGCTACAATCGCCCCCTGTTTCTGGGCTCTATCGCCGCAGGGGGCACGCTGGGCATTTTGATACCACCCTCGATCAATATGATCATCTATGCGGTGCTGACCAATACATCCGTTGCCGATCTTTATGCCGCCGGGTTCATCCCCGGTTTTATGCTCGCCACGCTGTTTTCCGGTATTGTGCTGGTGCTGGTGCTATGGCGTCCCCATTGGGGCGGCCCCAAAGTGGTCGAGGCCTCCCTTTGGCCCGCGCGGCTCAAGGGCTTGCCACATCTGCTGCCACCGTTGGGCCTATTTACCATTGTGGTGGGCAGTATTTACGCAGGCCTTGCCACCCCGACCGAGGCCGCAGCCTTGGGTCTGATCGCGACGGTGATCCTTGTGGCACTGAACGGCAAGCTGACGCTGCCGGTGATGCTCGCGGCCTTTGAGGGCACGGTCAGAACCACCTGCATGATTATGCTGATCGTGATTGCGGCGTTCTTTTTGAACTTTGTCATGGTCTCTATCGGCCTTGTCGGTGCGATCACCAGTGCGGTGTTGGGCCTTGGCTGGTCGCCGCTATGGATGCTGGTGGCGATCATCTGTTTCTATTTGCTGCTGGGCTGCTTCATGGAAACGCTTAGCATGATGATCGCAACCACCCCCATCATCGTGCCCGTGATCATTGAGCTGGGGTATTCGCCGGTCTGGTGGGGCGTCGTTTTCGTGATCTTGATCGAGGCCGCCCTGATCACCCCACCGGTTGGCATGAACCTTTATGTCGTGCAGGCTGTGCGCAAGGGCGGCGGCCCCTTTACCGATCTTTTCAAGGGTGCAGCCCCCTTTCTTGTCGCCATGCTGATCATGATCGGCCTGTTGATTGCGTTCCCGCAGCTGGCCCTCTGGCTGCCCACAATCGTCAATCCAAAAACCGGCGGATAACGCCGATCCAACCCAAGGGAGACTATAATGAAACTTCTAATGACAACGACACTCGCAACGCTTCTGGCCCTGCCAGCCGTGGCGCAAGACATGCCTGCCACCGAATTCAACGTGGTCGGCTCTATCGGCACCTTGTCGATGTACACCGACAAAGAACTGCCGTTCTGGTCTGAACAAGTGCCAGCCGAGACCGGCGGCAAGATCACCGCGAATGTGAAACCCTTCACCGAATTGGGCTTCAAAGGCGGCGAGATTTTCCGGCTGGTCAGCAATGGCACCTTGCAGATGGCGACAACCGTGCTTGCCTATAACTCGGGCGAAGTGCCGCGCAACGAGGCGACCGATCTGGTAGGCCTTCTGAGCAGCGTCGGCCAATTGGCAGAGGTGGCCGAGGCTTGGCGCCCCTCTTATGCCGAATTCCTTGCGAAAGAGCATAACATCAAACTGTTGGGCTTTGGCACCTATCAGGCTCAGGTGATCTATTGCCGCGATGAGTTTACCTCGCTTGCCGATTTGGCAGGCCGCAAGGTGCGCGCCTCCGGGGCTTCGCAGCAAGCCTTCGTCAGCCATCTGGGCGGCTCGCCCTTGTCGATCGCTTTTGCCGAAGTGCAGCCGGCGCTGACAAGTGGTGTCGTCGATTGCGCGATCACCGGTGCGCTGTCGGGCTACAAAGCAAAGTGGTATGAAAGCGCTAAGTTTATCTCGCCCATGCCGGTCAACTTTGGTCTGGCGGCACAACTCGCCAATCTGGACTGGTGGAATGGTCTGGATGCGACGGTGCAAGACTATATGACAACCGGCCTGCGCGGGCTTGAAACCTCGATCTTCGAGCTGGCAGCAACAGAAACAGGCACCGGACTTGCTTGCAATACCACCGGTCCCTGCCCGCATGGTGATGTCGGCGGAATGACCTTGGTCCCGCTTACCGAAGCCGACGAGGCGCTGCGTGCCGAGGCGGTAAAGACAGCGATCCTGCCCGCATTCGCCGATCGTTGCGGTGCCGAATGCGTAACGGCTTGGAACGCCAGCATTGGTGACAAGCTGGGCGTCGTCATCGAATAAAACATCTGGGGCGGCGGGTTGCCTGCCGCCCCATTTTCGCACCTAAACTGGCCAATTCTCGGCCTCCAGACAGCGGCGCAACCTGATGGGCAAACCGCCATCGATGCTGATTGCTGTCCTCATTTCGCTCTCGATATTTTGGCAATGCGGCCCGAAGTATGGCCCCATAAATGCTAAGCTTCAAGAATACCGGCAAGGTCGGCGCTGTGGGATTGAACAAATGCCTTCACCCCATTGGTAAAATAGGCCTGCGCGATGCCGGGCCCGAGGGACTTGAGGTGAAACGCGTTGGACTCGCCGCTGCGAAACGCCTCGTAGCGTGTCCAATAGGCATTTCCAGTGAAGCCGTAAACGCCCGTGTCCGTCTTTCCTGTTGAAAACAAAACGGCACAGCGACCGTCCAAACCGTAGTCCACAATGGCAAAAACCTTGCGGGCTACCGGTTCAAAAGCGTAAACCTTGCGCCCTTCCAAGAACAGTTTTACCGCTTCTGCCTGCATCATCATCAACCACAACCCATCAAATTTAAGGTCTGACACAAGCGGTGGCCCGACGCACTTTTGGTCAAACGAAATATCTGTGCATGGCCCGTTTGTAGCACTTTACGGGTGGACCGTGCTGGTCTGCAAACAGCACGGGCCACTCTAGCCTTTTCCCCCCGGACAAAGTCCGCTTCAGCGCCCGCGGCGCCTAAAGACAAAACGGCAAAGATAAAAGCGCCTGCGACGATACAAAAGCGCGCCGCCTTTGCAGCTGTCGAGGTAGAACTTGTAGCGGTCCGCGCCTACAATCTCGATCGCGCGCTCGCGGTTGGCCTTAAGGCCATCTGCCCAGCCGGCAAGGGTTGCTGCGTAGTCTTCGGGGTGGTTTTCCATCGAGACCAGTTCAAGATAGGGATGCGCCGCTTCCATCACTTCAGCGATTTCGGGCAGATCACTTTCTGGGAAAATGTCGTGGATCCGAATTCTGTCGCGTTCTGCGGCATTTGCATCCCCCCATGCCATGGTCTGCAAGGAAAACTGACCATCCTGCGTCAACCAGTCCGCGCAGCGCTCGAACAGACCGGAATAGGTTGCCAGCCGGTCTTCGCGGCTGCTGCCGGGGCGGACGAAATGCTCGAACGCACCAACGCTGACAATGGAATCGAACGGGGCGTCGGGGGTGTAATGCTCGTAGCTTAAAAGTTGCGAGGTCACGTTCGGAATCTTCAGCGATGCAATATGATCGCGCTGAAGCGGGCTGAGCGTCAGCCCATGTGCCGATGCAGCGCCGCGCTTGGCCACGGCCGTTTTCAACAAGGTGCCCCAACCGCACCCAACGTCAAGCATGCGGCTGCCTTCCGACACTTTTGCAGAGTCGAGGTGATAGTTGATCTTGTCCAACTGGGCTTCGTCCAGCGTCATACCCGGCTTGGAATAGCGCGCAGCCGTATAGGTCATGCTTTTTCCAAGCCAAAGCGCGAAGAAGTTGGCGGGCATATCATAGTGAAATTCGATGGCCTCTTGCGAGGCGCCTGAATTGGGACTGGTCATCTTATTTCTCTTTCCCAATAAGTTGGTTCAGACGCTCGGCAATTGCAGCGACGTTGTCTTCCAGATCCAGGAAGTCATCGGGCATCAAGACCCCGCTCATAGTCTCCAGCCGCTCAATCAAATAGACGCCGCCAAGCGAGTCGATCCCCAGCGTGTCCACGGTGTCCAGACCGCTGATCTCGGCCGTGATCAGATGCGCTGGAAGGTCGTCCTCTTTCGCAAGGCTGCGCAAAACCAAGACCACCTCGTCTGCGGTCCAATTCGTGACTTTCTGTGGGTCTGTCATATCAGTCCTTCCCGATACTGCGCCGCTGTCATCTGGCGCATAAGTTTACCGCTGGATGTGCGCGCAAGACGCCCACCTTTTGTGCTTCTGATTACATCAATTTGCAGACCAAGCTCTGCCATGACGGCGGCTGCCACCTGACGCGCGTCTTGATCCGTCCAGTTCCGGCTTTCGACCAGCAAGACGATCTCTTCTTTGCCGATATCGGCGCGAAAATTCGCAAAGGCCGCAACCCGACCGGTGCGTAGCGCCAGCGCATCTTCGGCAATCGTCTCGACAAGGGTTGCCGGATAGCTTTCTGCGCCGCGCTTTAACACGTCCTTTAGCCGGCCCGTGACAAACAAATGCCCATCCTTCAGGAACCCTGAATCGCCAGTGTTAAACCAGTCCTTCGCATCAAGGCGGGGCAACCCAAGATATCCTGAAATGACCGATGGGCCGCGCACCATCACTTTGCCCTCAACACCCTCGCCAACAGCTGCCCCAGCCGCGTCGATGATCTGCAATTCCATGTCGTCCAAGGCGCTGCCGCAAGAGATAACCCCGCCCTCTTCAGTCCAAGCCACACCCGGTTCCCCGCAAGAAATACCGACGACCGTTTCGGCCATGCCATATGTCGGTTGCATCACACCGATGTGCAGACCGGCGGGCGCATAGGCCTGTTCGAAAGCGCGCAACACGTTGGGGAAAACCGCCTCGCCACCAATCCAAGCATAGCGCAGCGAGCCCAGATCCACATCCGCCGCCCGCCGCCGTGTTAGCAGTTTAAGCGCAGTTGGCGGGGCCGTTGTGACCGTGCCTTTGTACTTCGTTATGGCTTCAAGCCACGCACTGGGCCTGCGAACGAAATGATCCGTTTCCATCAAGACAAGATCAGCGCCGAAACGGATCGACAACAAAACCGCCATCAACCCCATGTCGTGATAAAGCGGCGCCCACGAGATCATGCGATCAAGCGCGTTCATTGCGGTTCGTTGCCCCAGCGCACCCAGATTTGCATCAAGCTCGCTGAACCTGACCTCTGCCCCGCGCGCATCCCCCCCAGTACTACCCGAGGTGAATTGAACAAAGGCCAGATCCTCGGGCGCGCGGTTGGCGATCAGCGCCTTTGCGTCTGTCGCATCAACGCCAACCGCTTCAAAATCAGGAAGATCGAGGGTTGCGATGGCCTCAATCATATCCTTGCCAAACTCGGACGAGGACCGTTGAACGACCAATCGCGGCTGCAGCACCGACAGCACGTTTTCGACACGTTTTTGCGATCGCTCGGTTTTTGTTCGCCCGGCATAAGAGGGCAGCACACAAAACGCCGCACCGAGCATCCAACAGCCAAGCATGGCGGCAACCTGATCCTGCCCCTGCGTCAACCAAAGCGCCACCCGGTCACCGGGCGCTACACCTCGTGATTTCATCAGATCCGCAATCAGCGCTGCATGGTTCAAAAGCACCGAACAGGAAACGTCAAAGCCTTCCGGCTGCGCCTTGCTTACAAATGTAAAATTTTGAGGCCAATTAAGTTGCACTAGCTGTCACTGTCCCGTCTTGTTCGCTCGAACTTTGCCCCTCTGCGATTAAAATGTCCATTGATCCTGATCTTGGTTCATCAAGTTGTGAGAATGAGATTAACGCCTTGTGGATCATAGAGAAAAGCGATTGATGGACATCCCGACTCGCTGCGGCCAATGTCAGGGGTATTTTTTTCCGGGGCTTGGTTTGTGACCGCAACGGGTGAGCGCAGTACCTTGGCCTTTGAAGAATGATGAAGCACGAGACAAAACCATCCCGACAAGAAACGCGTCAACAAGGCCTATTCGACGACAACGCAGCCTTCGACTTTAGACACGTTATCGTGAGCGGGGACACGGCCGGCTCAAACGCTTGAACAACGCCCGACCGTACCCTATCAATCCTGCAGGATCAGCAAGCCAAAGTAAGGTTTATACTGCAATGAATAAGGAAATCAGAACCATGCCAACACCCAAGCCCATTGCCGGTAGCATTATTGAACCCGTCTCGACGCCTAAACTCGGCGGCGGTGAAATTGTCATTGGCGGTGTTCGGGAAAATTGGTCGCTTGTCGTTGTTTATCGCGGTAAACATTGCCCGCGGTGCAAAAAATACCTGAACATCTTGAATGAGATGCGCCCAAAATGGACCGATGCTGGTTTCGACATTATGGTGGTTTCTGCCGATCCGGTGGAAAAAGCACAAGCTGATCTTGATGCCTTTGGCTGGGATTTTGATCTGGGCTATGATCTGTCCGAGGCGCAAATGGCAACTCTGGGGCTTTATGTGACAGAGCCTTTGTCCGCGGCCGAAACCGACCGCCGTTTTGCAGAGCCTGGTGTCTTTGTGATCCGCCCTGATGGCAGCGTATTGCTGATTTCCATCTCGAACGGTCCCTCTGCCCGACCAGATTTGACCGAATTGCTGGATGGTATGATTTACACCAAGGAAAACAACCGGCCACCGCGCGGCACTGTTTAACCCTCGCAAGTAATCCAAATCCGCTTCACCAATTGAAGCGATTTGCAAATCGAAGCTGTCAGTTCCGATTTGCAAAAACGCGTTTTCCGAATGAAGAGGCTTGGCTAACGGCACCTATCCACGGCCTTTCCGTCAAGCCTCTATTTTCGCAAGATATTTTTTGCATTCAACCAGATTAACCTAGTGACAGGGCTTGTTGCACAAACCGGTTTTTGGACCTCATCCAGCAAAACGGCACCACTTTCCGCACTGTTCAGCGGCCAAAGTAGGAACGTTTTACCAAGCCCCAAACCGATAGCAAACACAGGGCGTTACAGTCAGCCGCATGATCTTCGTGCGACGCCTGGAGGGTCTGAAATGAGTCGCTATTTGGCAGCCAAATCAACCGCTTTCAGTCAAAAATTACAGCCTTCAATCAAAAAGTTATCGATACCACTTGATTAAGTTATCGATAACACTAGGTTGGGAAAAGTCGGAGGACGAGGCCGTTCGCAACAATGTGACTGGTCATAAAGAAAAATTGAAGGACAACTTGAGCACCCGGATGCGATTGGAAAACTGTGCGTTTTCAGCATTTGGAAACGTGTTTTGAGCTGGGGGGATTATGACCGAAGTACAACCAATCGTCGCGATGCGCGGAATTTCGAAACGTTTCGGCGGTGTCGTGGCGCTAAAGAGTGTTGACCTAGAGGCTTACGCAGGCGAAGTGCTGG
>JBLIGH010000126.1:0-8388 GCA_047636855.1 Pseudorhodobacter sp. | reverse complement strand
TTTGGAGACTGGCAACGACAGCTACCGCTTCAAAGCAAGCTCCGAGACAGCGAAAAGAAAACGGAAGGAGGCAACAGTATTGACTACATCATAACGCTGCAAACATAATGACTGGGCGGGTCAAATTTCGATTACAATGCAGGGTCAGATCTAAGTGATAATTAACAACCAAGAGTGATATCGAGGTGCAATTCATATTGATTGGAGCCGCGCCCACCATCGCCATCACCACGGGCATGGCGCGTGACAAGGCCGCATTTCTCCAACGTCGTCATGTGCCGGAACAGCGTTGCGCGCCCCATTTCGCATTCGTCTGCCAACCGCTTGGCGCTTGGATTGCACTGGCCGGTTTCTTTGTTGTGGAAGTCTGCCAACTGGATCAGCACGATTTTGGCGGCGGGCTTCAAGCCTTTGACGTTCGCAGCCCATATCAACGCCATGCCGCTCATGACGCCATCTGCCTTGCTAGAAATGGGCCGATTGCACGAGGCCTGCCGCCCGAATCTACATCTCGGCGTTGCGGAACAAAACCAGATTTCCCTGTGTCAGATTTGTGCCAATAGGAACCATGCGTTCCTGCACCGTTCTGCAAAAAGCTACATTTACCTGCAAGACAAGTATCTTTGCCTATTGCTGTTTTTACTGGGGATACGTATGTCCGGCGGTGGGACACCCTTCCCCAACGAAGGGCACATATCTGTGAGGATACCATCATGACGATGAATACACCGGCAAAACGCCCGGCAAACCCGCGTTTTTCTTCTGGCCCATGCGCCAAAATCCCCAATTATTCCTTGGACATGCTTGCTGATGCGCCTTTAGGGCGCTCGCACCGTGCTGCGGTTGGCAAATCGAAACTGGCAGAGGCAATTGACCTTACGGCCGAAATTCTGGGCCTTCCCGAAGGTTACCGCGTTGGCATCGTGCCCGGCTCTGACACGGGCGCTGTGGAAATGGCGATGTGGTCGCTTCTGGGTGCGCGCCCGGTCGAGATGCTGGCTTGGGAAAGCTTTGGTGAAGGCTGGGTGACCGACGTGGTCAAGCAGCTGAAGCTTGACGCCGTCGTGCGCAAAGCACCCTACGGCGAGATCGTCGACCTCGCTTTGGTCGATTTTGACAAAGATGTCGTGTTCACTTGGAACGGCACCACCTCTGGTGCTCGTTTGCCAAATGGCGATTTGATCCCGGCGGATCGGGCAGGCCTGACCATCTGTGACGCCACCTCGGCGGCTTTCGCGATGGACCTGCCATGGGACAAGCTGGATGTGGTGACCTTCAGCTGGCAGAAAGTTCTGGGCGGCGAGGGCGCGCATGGCGTGCTGATCCTGAGCCCGCGTGCGGTGGAGCGGTTGGAAAGCTATACCCCGGCATGGCCAATGCCTAAGATCTTTCGCATGACCAAGGGTGGCAAGTTGATCGAGGGCATCTTTCGGGGTGAAACCATCAACACGCCGTCGATGCTGGCGGTCGAAGATTACCTGGTGTCGCTGAAATGGGCTAAATCCATTGGGGGGCAGGCCGCACTGATTGCGCGTGCGACTGCAAATGCGGGGGCGGTAGCCGGATTTGTGAACGCGCATTCATGGATTGAGAATTTGGCGATTGATCCGGCCATCGCCTCGACCACAAGTGTTTGCCTGAAGTTCACCGACCCGCGGATTGCGGATGGGGCAGCCTTCGCCAAAGCCATTGCAAAGCGGTTGGAAAAAGAAGGCGTTGCCCTTGATATTGGCGCTTACCGCGATGCCCCCCCCGGATTGCGCATCTGGTGCGGTTCGACTGTCGAGACAGCGGATGTCGAGGCCTTGATGCCTTGGATCAACTGGGCATTCGAGCACGAAATCGCAGCATTGGAAGTGGCGGCTTAATCGCCGCCCGCCATTATCAAACAATCATTCATCTAAAAAGGAGCCTTCAAATGGCGCCCAAAGTCCTCGTATCTGATGAGCTGTCCGAAACCGCAGTTCAGATCTTCCGCGACCGTGGAATCGAAGTGGATTTCATGCCCAAGCTGGGTAAAGATAAGGAAAAGCTGGCCGAGATTATCGGCAATTACGACGGTCTGGCGATCCGGTCTGCGACCAAGGTCACGGCGAAACTGTTGGAAAGCACCGACCGGTTGAAGGTTATCGCCCGCGCTGGGATTGGTGTTGATAACGTCGACATCCCTGCCGCCTCGAAAAAGGGCGTGATCGTTATGAACACGCCTTTCGGCAATTCGATTACCACGGCAGAACATGCTATCGCGATGATGTTCGCGATTGCGCGGCAGCTGCCAGAAGCCAATGCCTCGACCCATGCCGGGAAGTGGGAGAAGTCGCGTTTCATGGGGGTTGAGCTGTTCAACAAAACCCTTGGCGTGATTGGCGCAGGCAATATTGGCGGCATCGTGTGCGACCGCGCTTTGGGTCTGCATATGAAGGTCGTGGCCTATGACCCCTTCTTGTCGGAAGAACGTGCGAAAACCATGGGCGTCACCAAGGTCGAGCTGGACGAGCTGCTGGCCCGCGCTGATTTCATCACGCTTCACGTGCCCTTGACCGACAAAACCCGCAACATTCTGAACGCGGAGAATATTGCCAAGTGCAAACCCGGTGTGCGGATTATCAACTGCGCGCGTGGCGGCCTTGTGGATGAGGCGGCTTTGGCCGAAGCGCTGAAATCTGGCCATGTTGCAGGCGCTGCCTTCGACGTCTTCGCGGTCGAGCCTGCAACAGATAGCCCGCTTTTCAACCTGCCCAACGTTGTTTGCACCCCGCATTTGGGGGCATCCACCTCGGAAGCACAAGAAAACGTGGCACTGCAAGTGGCCGAGCAAATGTCGGACTACCTGCTGACCGGTGCTGTGCAAAACGCGCTGAACATGCCTTCGGTCACGGCTGAGGAAGCTGCGGTCATGGGCCCGTGGGTTAAGCTGGCCGAGCATCTGGGGGCCTTTGTCGGCCAGATGACGGACGAGCCGATCAAGGCGATCAATCTGCTATATGATGGTGGCGTGTCTGAAATGAACCTGGCGGCCCTGAATTGTGCTGCGATTGCCGGGATCATGAAAGCCACGAACCCAGACGTGAATATGGTGTCGGCCCCGGTTGTCGCCAAAGAGCGCGGCATCCAGATCGCCACAACCAAGCAAGAAAAATCCGGTGTGTTTGATGCGTTCATCAAGCTGACAGTGGTGACAGACAAGCGCGAACGCTCTATCGCGGGGACCTGTTTCTCGGATGGCAAACCGCGCTTTATCCAGATCAAAGGCATCAATATCGATGCCGAGATTGGCGCGCATATGCTTTACACCTCGAATGACGATGTGCCGGGTATCATCGGCGCGTTGGGGCAGACTTTGGGTCAAAACGGCGTGAACATTGCCAACTTTACCCTTGGCCGTGGTGGTGTTGGAAAAGAGGCGATTGCGATCCTCTATCTGGACCAGCTAATCGACCCGAAGGTCACCGAAATCTTGTTGGCCACGGGATTGTTCAAGCAGGTCAAGCCTTTGCAATTTGACATCGCGTAAACGCACTTTAGGGTGGCGTAAGATCGGGCTATGCCTGATTTGAACTTTGACAGTCCGGAAAGCACAGCTTTCCGGGCTTCACAATTGGGGGCGGGCGGTATGCGGAGCTACGCGATTGGCGATATTCATGGTCATTTGGATCAGCTAAAGCGGGTTCACGCCTATATTGCCGCCGACAGACTCACCTGTGGTGACATGGATGCGCCGATTGTTCACATCGGCGATTTGGTTGACCGTGGTCCAGATAGCCGCGGTGTTGTCGATTATTTGTCAGCGGGGATTGCAGCAGGCGAAAGCTGGGTCGTTCTGAAAGGCAATCATGACCGATTGTTCACTTACTTTATGGAGAACCCGACGCGCCAAGATCCGATCCTGCGAGCCGACCTAAGTTGGCTACATCCGGGCATGGGTGGAAGTACGACCCTTGGCAGCTACGGGGTGCCAAATGCGTCTGACCGCCCAATCCATAAAGTGCATGGCGATGCGTTGCACCTTGTGCCATCCGCGCACACACAGTTTCTGTCCGCATTGCCGACGCATTTCCAGCGCGGCGAGGTTTTCTTTGCCCATGCAGGTATTCGTCCCGGCATCGCCCTGCACGATCAGGCTGAAGATGATCTGCTGTGGATCCGCGATGTGTTCTTGATGGAAAAGGGTTCGCACGGACCGCTGGTTGTGCATGGCCATACGGCGCTGCATGCGGCAACCAATTACGGCAATCGGCTTAACGTCGATTCTGGGGCCGCCTATGGCCGGGCCTTGACGGCGGTTGTGATTGAGGGTCGTGACGTCTTTAAATTGGGCGAGAATGGCCGCCAGAGGCTGCTTGCCAGCCCGGATGCCGCCTTTCGTTAGCCCGCGCTTTTCGGGCCATTGCGTATTTCAAGCGATATGGCGCTGATGACCATTCAGCCCAAGGCAGAAACACGCTATCGTCGCCTTATGCCCAGCCTTTGCCGCGCCTGTCTGACCCATTTTGAAACCGGCGCGCGCTGCCCTGCCTGCCGTTCGCCTCGGCTTGTCGCACACCCGGAACTGCTTCAGCTTTCCATCGCCCATATGGATTGTGATGCCTTTTATGCCAGTGTCGAAAAGCGTGACAACCCGGAGCTGCGTGATCAACCTTTGATCGTGGGCGGCGGCACACGGGGCGTCGTGTCGACCTGTTGCTACATCGCGCGGATCAAAGGTGTACGCTCGGCCATGCCGATGTTTCAGGCGCTGAAGCTGTGCCCCGAAGCCGTCGTGGTAAGGCCGAGGATGGAGGCCTATGTCGAAGTCTCGCGCCAAATTCGCGCGATGATGGAGGTGCTGACCCCCTCGATCGAGCCTTTGTCGCTGGACGAGGCGTTCCTAGATCTGACAGGCACCGAAAGGTTGCACGGTGCGCCACCCGCCGAAATGTTGGCGCGGTTGGTCGGTGAAATGGAAACGCAATTGGGCATTACCGGCTCGATTGGCCTGTCGCATAATAAGTTTCTGGCCAAGATCGCTTCGGACCTTGATAAGCCCCGGGGCTTTTCGGTGATTGGCGCAGCCGAGACGGAAAGCTTCCTGCACGCCAAACCTGTGCGGATTATCTGGGGTGTGGGGGGCGCCACACAAACGGCATTGGAAAAGTCGGGCATTCGCACGATTGCCGATTTGAAGCGTTGGGACCGGCGTGATCTTTCGGCCCGCTTTGGCGCGATGGGCGACAGGCTTTGGCACCTTTCGCGGGGTCTGGACACCCGTCCTGTGGCGCGCGACACGGCGGTAAAGTCGATCTCTAAGGAAACCACGTTTGACGAAGACATCACAGATCGTGACCTATTGCAGGGTCATCTTTGGCGGCTGGCCGAACAAGTGGCTGACCGCGCCAAAGCCCGTGATCTTGCTGGGCGCACCGTGACGCTGAAGCTTCGGCGCGGCGATTTCACCGCGATCAGCCGTCGCCATAGCCTGGATTCGCCCACTCAAAGCGCCGACCGGATTTGGCGCGAGGCCCAGGCGATGCTGGATGCGTTGCCCGAGAGCGGCCCATTCCGGCTGATCGGGACCGGCATCTCGGATCTCAGCTCTGACGATCAGGCCGACCGCACCGGCGACTTGCTGGACCCGCTGGCTGGAAAACGCGCCGCAGCCGAAGCTGCAACCGACAAAATCCGGGCTCGATTCGGCAAAGATGCAATCATCAAAGGCCGCGCGCTGCGATAAGCCCTTCTTTCCGGCTTAAGTATCCCCGGGGGTTGCCGATTTATGCTCTATCGGGTCAGGCACGATGGGCTAGGGGTGTAAAACCCCCACCAAAGCGTTTAGCCGTTTTCGCGCAGCACTTGGCCCGCCAAATACAGCGAGCCGCAAATCAGTACACGTGCTTGGGCATCCTGCGCTACGATGGTTTTCAGGGCGGCAAGAACAGAGCCTGCTTCAACAGCCACCATCCCCTCGGCCTGCGCCGCAGCACAGGTTGCGGCAGCGGGCAAAGTGGCCGCTTCGCCGGGAATAGACACGGCGTGCAAAGAGGCCACATGCGGTGCAAGCGGGCGCAGATAGCCGCCAATATCTTTGGTGTTGAGCATGCCGCAAATCAAATGGGTCGGGCGTTTGGGCATCCGGCCCAGCGTTGCGGCGACGGCGACGCCGCCCGCAGGGTTGTGCCCGCCGTCCAGCCACAGCTCGGCACTGCCTGCCGCCTCCACCAAGGGGCCGTGATTTAGGCGCTGCATCCTGGCCGGCCAATAAGCGTCGGTGACGGCGGCTTCCGCCTCGCCCTTGCCCAAAACGCGCATCGCGGCAATTGCCGCACCGGCATTTTGCACCTGATGCGGGCCGGGAAGATTGGGTAAGGGCAGATCCAGCAACCCATTCTCGTCTTGAAACACCATGCGGCCACGGTCTTCAAAACAATGCCAATGCTGACCGAATACGTGCAAGGGCGCAGCAAGGCGGGCGGCGCGGGCCTCGATTACATCCAGTGCTGCTTCGTCTTGCGGGCCAACGACACAAGGGACACCGCGTTTGATGATCCCGGCCTTTTCGCCTGCAATCAGCGCCACAGTATCGCCCAGATATTGCTGATGATCGAGCGAGATTGGCGTGAGAACCGTTACGGCGGGCTTGTCCACAACATTGGTCGCATCCAAGCGCCCGCCAAGACCGACCTCTAGCAGCAGGTAGTCCGCAGGCACGCGCGAAAAGGCCAGCATTGCGGCACAGGTCGTCGCCTCGAAAAACGTGATGGCGTCAGGGCCGTTGGCGGTGATGCATTCGTCCAGCAATGCCGAAAGGTCGGCCTCGCTGATCAATGCGCCAGCCAGACGGATGCGTTCATGGAAGCGGGCCAGATGCGGGCTGGTATAGGCGTGCACCTTCAGGCCTTGCGCCTCTAGCCCCGCGCGGATCATCGCTTGCGTGCTGCCTTTGCCATTTGTTCCGGCCAGGTGAATGACCGGGGGCAGGGCGCGCTCGGGATGACCAAGGGCTGCCAAAAGCCGCTCGACCCGGCCCAATGTCAGATCGATAATTTTCGGATGAAGTGTCATCATCCGTTCCAGCAAAAGGTCAGAACCGGGCAAGCTCACTTTTTGTCAACCGCCTCAACTTTCGGTGCCACGGTCGTGGCGGCCTCAGGCGCCGGCAGATCACCGCGCACGGCGGGTGGAAGCTGCGTCAGCATGCGAATGATGGTAATCAGCTCGTCTTTCAGCATTTTGCGCGGTGTCACCATGTCCAACATGCCGTGGTCCAGCAAATATTCGGCGCGCTGGAAGCCTTCGGGCAGCTTCTCGCGGATGGTTTGTTCGATGACGCGCGCGCCTGCAAAGCCGATCAGCGCATTGGGTTCGGCGATTTGCACATCGCCCAGCATCGCGTAAGAGGCCGTGACGCCGCCCGTGGTCGGGTGGGTTAGCACAACGATATAAGGCAGGCCCGCTTCCTTCAGCATCTGCACCGCAACTGTGGTGCGTGGCATCTGCATCAGGCCCAGAATGCCTTCTTGCATCCGCGCGCCACCTGCCGCTGAAAACAGAATCAGCGGCCGCTTTTTCTTCACGGCAACTTCAGCCGCCGCGATAATTGCGTTGCCGACATACATGCTCATCGAGCCCGCCATGAACGCGAAATCCTGAGCAACGGCGACGATTGGCGTGCGCCCGATATCACCTTCCGCCACCAGCATCGCTTCTTTTTCGCCGGTCGCTTTTTGTGCAGCTTTCAGGCGGTCGGGATATTTCTTTTGGTCGCGAAATTGCAGCGGGTCTGCAACCGGTTCGGGCACTTTGACTTCGACGAACACGCCGCCGTCAAACAGCGCCTCAAAGCGATCGCGTGGCGAAAAGGCCATGTGGTGATCGCAAGAGGTGCAGACGTTCAGATTGTCCTTCAACTCCCGATGAAACAACATGGTTCCGCATTCGGGGCACTTGGTCCACAGATTCTCGGGTACCTCGCGGCGGGAAAACAGCGAGTTGATCGTGGGGCGAACGTAGTTTGTAATCCAGTTCATGCGCGGCTGGCCTTTTGGTCAGAAGATGACCTTTCAGATAAGGGTTGCGGTCGGGAATTGCAATCGACGCCGTCGCATTCTGAAGGCGCTTTCATTCGACGGTTGAATGCGCAGGCGGGGCCGGGCACAGTGATTGGCAAGGCAGGGGCCGACGTTTGCAGCCCCGTTCAAGGAAGCAAGTGTGCAAGATCATGACGATGACCCTTTCCCCGAAACACCGCCCAAGCTTGAGGGGGCTGAAACCCGGGCTATCGTTTGTGGCATAACGGCGGATTTGGCCTTTGCGCTTGGCAGTCTGTTGGTCAATTTTACGCGCTATCATCCTGACTTTCAGGGCGATTTTGTCATTTTTCACGATGGCTTGTCGAAGGATCAGCAAGAGGTC
>JBLIGH010000125.1:0-8418 GCA_047636855.1 Pseudorhodobacter sp. | reverse complement strand
CGCCAAGCTGGCCACGGAGGCTTTTGCCGCGATTGCCAATACGCAGGCGACGTTTGTAAGCCGGGGTGACGACAGCGGTACGCATCTTATGGAGCTGGCGCTGTGGAAACAGGCCGGGGTGGTGCCTATGGGCGACTGGTACCGTGCCGTCGGGCAAGGCATGGGGGCGGCACTGAACGCCGCCGCTGGGATGGATGCCTATATTCTGTCCGATCGCGCCAGCTGGTTGAACTTTGGCAATAAGGCGGGGTTGGCCATTGATTTCGAGGGCGATCCTGTGCTGTTCAACCAATATGCCTATCTTCCGGTGAACCCGGAAAAGCACCCGCATGTAAAGACGGCACTTGTGAAAAAGCTGGAGGATTGGCTGGTCAGCGATACCGCCAAGGGTCTGATAGAGGGTTATAAAATAGCCGATCAGCAGTTGTTTGTGTTCAACGCCAAACCAGAATAATGCATGGACATTGGCCCCGCAGCTGGGGCCAATGTTAACGGCCCATTATTGGTCGAAGATGGGGGGGCGCCCCCGCCCTATTCGTCAGGGACCGAATGGATGGCGAACTGGTCAAGGCCTGCGTCATTTGCCTCGATATAGCGGTATTGTTCGCGCACGCCTGAATCGGTCAATTCGCGCAGCACGGTCAGCACGGTGTTGGGCGCATGATCGGCGCAAAGATCGACCATATGGGTCAACTCGTCGGCGGCAACGGGCAAGGCTGCCTCTAGGCTGGGCGCGCCGTAGACATCGACGAAATGCTGCGCAAGATGCGTAAGCAGCACGTCATATTCGGTGTCTTCGATCTGGGTGGTGGCAACGAAGGTCACCCGGCCAAAGGTTTCAATACCCAGCCAGCCATTGGCAAAGGCTTGGCGCGCCTTGCCGACCAGATCACCCTGCGCCCAGTTGGAAAACTCAAAACCGCCAGAGACGGCCCATTCGCCGGTTCGGGCTGGGTTGTGAAAGACGTTGCGATCACTTTCGTCGAAATGGATAGCGCGGGCCAAAAGGCGGGGCATGTCAAAGGTCCTCCAGCAGTTTGTAAAGCGGAATTAAGTGGGTCTTGCTGCCCAGTTTCAACAGCATACCGAAGTTTTCATCGATGCCCAGAAAGGTGCCGCTGTGGTGGGTGCCATCCATCGGCAGGCTGATTTCTTGGCCAATTTTCCACGCAAGGCTTTTCCATTCACGGTGAAGGTTGGCGCGACCTTTGGCATCGTCAAGCCCGTGCAGCCATAGCATCGAATGGCGCGACCATGCCTCGAGGATCAGGGTCGGGTCAATCTCGGCGCAGCCTTCTTGATTGAGGGCCGTCCAATCCGGGGTTTCGCCGGGTTCGAGGGTGTCGGGCAAGGTCAGTGTCAGCTCTAACCCGACGACAAGCCAGTTGGGTTCAACACTTGGGTCGCGGGTCGAGGCAGCGGCGTGCAGACCGCCAACATGGCCGCCGTTCATGCGAATGCCGCCGGTCCAATCCAGATGCACGGCGGTTTCGGGCGGGGCGTGGGCGCCAAGCGCGTTTTGGATGCCGACACCGCAAGCGCAAAAGGCAGCCATCGCTTGTTCCAGCGGCATTTCGGGGGCCAAGACGATGGCGGCGCGCAGCCGCTCGGTGGAAAGCGACCAGGTCAGCAGGCCGGAATCGACGCCCTTCTCGGCCTCACTTACGGCCACCGAGAACGGGTTGGCGGGGCCGGTTGCGAGGCCTTTAAGAAGCGGAGGGAAAGCTGGAATGATGCTCATGCGTGACCCTTGGCGATCAGGTCACGGGCCAGATCGCGGAAGGCGCGAGCCTGTGACGAGGCTGGCTTGGAGACGACGATCGGCGCGCCGCCATCGGCTGCGGTGCGGATGTCCAAATGCAACGGAATTTCCGCCAGCAGTGGGACACCCAGTTTCTCGGCCTCCCGCGCAACGCCGCCGTGGCCGAAAATATGTTCTTCATGGCCGCATTGCGTGCAGATATGCGTCGACATATTTTCGATCAACCCGATGATCGGCGTGCCGAGTTTGTTAAACATATCAATACCCTTGCGGGCATCAAGAAGGGCTATGTCTTGCGGGGTCGAGACGATAATCGCACCGTCAAGTTGCGATTTCTGCGCAAGCGTCATTTGCACATCCCCCGTGCCGGGTGGCAGATCGACGATCAGCACATCCAAAGCCCCCCATTGCACTTGAAACAGCATTTGTTGCAGCGCGCCCATCAGCATCGGGCCGCGCCAAACAACCGCCTCGTCCTCTTGTGTCATCAGACCCAGCGACATCAGGGTGACACCGTGATTGCGCAGCGGCAGAATGGTTTTGCCGTCCGGGCTGGCGGGGCGACCCGAGACGCCCAACATTCGCGGCTGGCTGGGGCCGTAGACGTCTGCATCCAGCAGGCCGACTTTGCGCCCTTCAGCGGCAAGCGCTGTGGCGAGGTTCGCAGAGACGGTGGATTTGCCAACGCCGCCCTTGCCCGAAGCGATGGCCAGAATGCGGGCAACCCCTGGGATTTTCTCGGGGCCAGCGGCTTTGGCGGGGCCGTGGGAATGGCCTTCACCGTGGCTATGGCTATGGCCAGAGGATTTGAGATTGGGCGGCGGGGTCGAGGTTGTATGGGCCGTCATCACAATAGAGACGGTTTCAACACCGGGCAGCGCGCGGATCTTGGCCTCGGCATCGGCGCGGGCTTCTTCCATCTTTTTGGCGCGGGCGGGGTCAATTTCCAGCACAAAGCGCACGGTGCCGCCATCGACGGTCAGCGCACGGACCATGCCGGACGAGACAAGGTCTTTGCCACGGATCGGGTCGATGACGGTTTTGAGGACGTCCAGAACGATATCACGGGTCAGGGTCATTCGGTTGGACCCATGATTTTGCCTTCGACAATGTGAGTCAGCTCGACGCCGTCAACCGTCAGCACCATCCGGGCGGTCAGCGGCTTGCCTGCGACGGCGGGGCCTGCTTTGCGCACGGCGTCTTCAATCGCCTGTTGCGAGGTGACGCCGACCTGTTTGAGGAATTTGCGAAGAGACATGTTGAATTCGTCATCCATGATTGGGCTCCTTTAGGAATTGACCACTATGCATCTGGTTGCCTAGCCTAAGCTGATTAGGGGGCAAATGATGCGGCAGGTGATTTGGGTTTTGAGTTTTGGGCTTTTTGCAGCGATGGCAAGAGCTGATGAGCCGCGCGAGTTTCGCCTCGACGCGCCGGTAGCGTTGCAGCAGACCGGGTTGATTGACCATCTGTTGCCGCGATTTGCCCTGAAAACCGGGCGGCGCGGGCAGCTGGTGACCACTGATGCTGACGTGGTGATTGCAGACGGGCGCGGGGGCACCCCCGCTTTTGCGCGAGGCGATCAGGTCTGGTCCGTGCGGCGATTGACCGACAGTGACGCGGGCGGCCGTTTTGCCGATTGGCTGCTGTCGGATATCGGCGTGAATACCATTCGCAGCTTTGCGCCACTGACCGGCGAAGGGTTCAGCGCTGTTGCACAAGAAACCGTCGTGGCCGAGGTGGTGTTTGAGGGTGACGCGGTCCACGGGCTTGATGTATCGCGGGTCCATTGCCGGCGTTGTCACCGGGTGGCAGTGGATGGCACCGGCATTGGTATCGGGTCTGCGCCCTCGTTCATGGCGCTGCGTGCGCTGCCCGATTGGGCCGCGCGGTTTGCTGCGTTTTATGCGCTGAACCCACATCCCTCGTTCATGCTGGTCGAGGGGATCAGCCCGGCGTTCGACCCGATGCACCCCCCGCCGATTGTCCCCGTCAAGCTGACGCTCGACGAGGTAGAGGCGGTGCAGGCCTATGTCTCGGGGCTGCCCCCTGCCGATCTGGGGGCAGAGGTTGAGGCGAACTAGCGCGCCCATCAATGGTCCCGGCGTTTGGTCAGATAATCCTCTGTGGTGCGAACACGGGGGCGCTCACCACCAGATAAAGGGCTGTTTTCACTGTGATACTGCGCTTGAACCCGGCAATCGTCGCACATCTGGATAAGCAGGCCCGCGCCACCAGTCATAAACATCGAATGTTTTCCGGCCAGCTTTGCGGTGATTTTTTCGATGGTCGATTTCACCCCAAACAGCTTGCCACATTCGATGCAGGGGAAGGGGTCTTCCTCGTTCAGAACGCGTTGGCTGAAGGCGGCATCGGTTGGGTCAAACTGCGGCTGCAGGGTAATTGCGTTTTCGGGGCAGACGGTTTCACAGATACCGCATTGCAGGCAGGCGTCTTCTTGAAAGCGCAGTTGTGGCTTGTCGGGGTTTTCAATCAACGCACCATTGGGGCAAAGCGATGCGCAAGACAGGCACAGCGTACACGCCTTTGTATCGACGATGACGGCACCGTAGGGCGCGCCTTTTGGCAAAGCGACAGGGCCTGTGGCATCGGGCAAAAGAGCCTTGCCTGCCAGCCGCGCGATTTGGCGACGGCTGCCCATTGCCAGCACCGGCGGCACGGTCTGGGGGGCAGGCCGCGCGCCGTAAAGCAGTTCTGACACCGCATCGGGATCGGCCAGATCAATCAGCCGCAAGCGATTTTCACCCCCCATGGCACCGGCAAGGGCGATCTCGGCATTGATCGGATCGCGTTCGGTGCGCGGGGCGGCCAAAATATCAACACCGCAAAAGCCGGACGCCAAAGAGGCCAGCATCTCGGCATGGCCAAAGCCGGCCAGCGCCGTCACTGCCAGCGGGATCACATCGGCGGGAAGGCCACGCCCGAAACGGGCCGACAGCGCAATCATCTCAGCGCCATGATCATCGTCATGCACCAAAAGCCGCGGGGCTTTGCCACCGGCAGCAAGATAGGTTTCGGCCAGCGTGCGCACCCGGGCCAACACATGCTCGACAGGTGGCGCGTCATAGCGAATGGCCCCCGAGGGGCACAGGGCCGAGCAAGCGCCACAGCCTGCGCAGACCATTGGGTCGATCTCTATATGATCGCCATCCGGTCGGATCGCGCTGGTTGGGCAGACGTCAAGGCAGCGAGTGCAGCCGATCTGCCCGGCGCGTGAATGGGCGCAAAGATGCTGTTCGAGGATCAGGTGCAGCGGTTTTTCAAACGTGCCGACCATTTGGCTGGCGTCATAAACAGCAGCGGAAATGGCCAGTGGATCGCCCGGATCAGCGCGCAGATACCCATCGCGCTTATGCGGGGCCGGAAACAGGCTGATATCGCCTGAAAGGTCCAAGATCACATCGCAAGTGGTGGTCGCACCGTCACGGGGCGCGCCCATGCTAAAGCCGCCGCGCCCGCCGGGTTCCAGCATTTGCAGCGCATCCATATGCAGGGTGAAGCTGCCCAAAGTACCGGTGGCGCGTTTCAGGCGGCCCCGAACCACCTCGACCGCGCGGGTCATCGGCAGGTCGCCCGCATCGGTGATCAGCACTGTGACGGCCAGAGTTTGCGCTAGTTTTTCGGCGGCAGGCAGGGCGATATGAGCCTTCCCGATCACAAGGCAGATGCCTTCGGAGGTCACATCAATCGACTTGTAGCTGGGGGCTGCCAACTGGCTTTCTGCGATCAGTGCGGCCATCTTAGGCATGGTATTTGCGTCATCTGACCAACCGGCGCGGTCGCGGATATCGATGAATTCGGGGGCGTCGACGCCCAATTCTTCGGCCAGTTCGGCAAAGCGTGGGGCCTCTTGGGCGCAGGCGATCAACGCGTTTCCTTCGGAAATGGCGGTGGCGGCTGCCTTGAGGCCCGTGGTGCACAGCCCGGTATGAACACGCGAGCAACGCATCCCGGTTGCCGCCGAAATACCCGCTGCATCGATCTTTTGGCTGCCAGAACAATCGCATAGAATCAGGTGCTTAGTCATAGTTCCCCCCTTGTCGTAAGCCGCCCATTCATGTGCACGGGTCTCGCTGGCCGGGGACAGCTACGCATGAAAGCTACGCAGCCGTAAAGGTTAATCGGCTGGCGAGGCTGATGATTCGTTGATTCAGGTGGTAAAATATTCCGACCAAAATACATGGTTTTTGACGGCGGTCATTTCGTCCAGCTGCAGATTCTTTCCAAAGACGTGAAGTGGACAAATTGTCCACATCCTTCATCGGGTGCATGAAATTACAGCGATTCGGCATATTTTTGATTGGAGCTTGGGCAGAACTGAGATCAAGTTACCTTTGAAGCGGCGAAAATCCCGCTTCCCTGTGGGAGGGATTCATAAAAATGGCGCTTGTCCGCGCACATATGCCGGTTGGCATCGTCGTCCGCAAAACGCCTGGCGTAACCCGCTGGGCAAAGTGGTCTTGGCGTGTGGTCGCGGTATTGCCAGGGGCAGCGCCTGCAAAGTGGCGCGAGCTACGCCGCGAGGACGAAGCGGTTGAGTACCATGCAACGACGCTAAACCTCGATTTGTGGTCCACCGATACCGAGGCTTATCTGGTTGGCTTGTCGGCCAAAACCCCGAGCCTTGTTGTGGTGCTGCGCGAGGCGACAGATCCAAGTGCGGCGATGCCGTTTGAACCGGTGATCGTGACGGCCTCGCCTTACGAGGGGCAAGATTATCTGGACAGTGGCGATGGGCTGATCGAGGCGGTGCCGATGCCGCTGGGCATGATCGGCTGGGTGCGCGACTTCGTACAAGAACATCACGTCGAAGAGGTTTTCATCAAGCGCAAGCGCGACAAGCAGCGGGTTGATATGGTCGAAGAGGGCAAGGGCGATGCCCGCGTCCGGCAGCTATCCGATGTATACCGCGCACCACGCGGGTCCGGGGGGGCACGGTGATGGCCGCTTCGGGATCATTCTGGGCACGGCGCAAAGCAGCGGTAGAGGCGGAAGCCGCAGCCGAGGTTGCGGCGAACGAGGCGCAGGTAGAGGCTGTTGAAGCCGAAGCCTTGGCCGCGTCCCAAGCGGACAAGACCGAAGCCGAGATTTTGCAAGAGCTGGGCCTGCCGAACCCGGACACGCTGGTTCAGGGCGATGATTTCGCAGCCTTCATGGGCCGGGCAGTGCCGGAATATTTGCGCCGCCGCGCGCTGCGCAAGCTGTGGGTGAGTAACCCGATTTTGGCAAATCTGGACGGGTTGTTGGACCACGGCGAGGATTATACCGATGCCGCCACCGTCATTCCGGGGATGCAGACGGCTTATCAAGTCGGCAAAGGCATGACGATGCATATCGTGGCCCTCGCCGAAGCGGCCGCAGCCAAGGCCGAGGCCGAAGCCCGGGCGGAAACCCAGGATGTCGTCGCATTGGCCGAGGCCCCGGTCGAGCCAGAGGTAGCACCGCCAGAAGCCGCACCGATTGAAGATACGGTTGAGCCCAAACACGAACCACGGGTTTTTACCGATGCCGAAGACCACGCCACCGCTCGCCCACGCCGCCATATGCGTTTCGAATTTACAAGCTGAGGAAGAAGTATGACCGAAACTGCCACGGACCATCGGATTGCGGAAGAAGACGCGTTGCGCGCCGATCTTTATGGGTTTTTGTCGGCGCTTTTGGCGATACCGCCAGACCGGGCCTTGCTGGCGCGAACCGCTGCGCTGACCGGGGATGAGACGCCGCTGGGCAAGGGGATCTCGACGCTGGCGAAACTGGCCAAAGTGGCAACGCCGGGTTCGGTAGAGCGCGAGTTCAACGATTTGTTCATTGGTTTGGCGCGGGGCGAGTTGTTGCCCTATGCCAGCTATTACATGACGGGCTTTTTGAACGAAAAGCCGCTGGCTTTGCTGCGCGCCGACATGGCCGCACAGGGGATTTCGCGCGCACCGAATGTGTATGAGCCAGAGGATAACATCGCCAGCCTGCTGGAGATGATGGCCGGGATGATTGAAGGTCGCTTTGGTGCGCCTGCCAGCCTTGAGGTGCAGCAGACGTTTTTCAACCGCCATATTGCGCCTTGGGCCGGACATTTCTTTACCGATCTCGAGGGGGCCAAAGGGTCGGTCTTTTATGCGCCTTTGGGTGTGGTGGGTAAGATTTTCATGACGATTGAACGCGAAGCGTTCCGCCTTGGCGGACGTGGATGACATTGAGGGCTGCGGGTCGCCCGCGTGCCAAGAAACGGGTGCCAAAAGCACCAAAGAAACGGGAAGGAAAACCAGATGGCTAAGAAAACCGAAGCAGAGGCCACACCCAATGAGGGCCGCCGTAATTTCCTGAAGCTTGCAACCACAGCGGCCCCGGCTGCCGTGGCCGCCGCCGCGCTCTCGGGCACGGCCGGCGAGGCAGCAGCACAGACCAAATCCACGGGCATGCAAGATACCGAGCACACCCGCGCCTATTTCGCCTCGGCCCGGTTTTAAGGCCATCTGATCCGCCCACCCGTCAAGGGGGGCATATTCGACACCCAAGGCCAGTCAGGCCATCTGAGGGAGAGAGACATGTTAAGAAAAAAGACAAGCGGCGTGGCGCGCACAGGCCATAGGACACCGTTATTGTCCACGATGTCCCAAACGGCTGTGGACCGCCGCAGT
>JBLIGH010000124.1:0-8482 GCA_047636855.1 Pseudorhodobacter sp. | reverse complement strand
TTTGCGAAATTTTGGCGGAAAAGACTTGGGCCATAAAGCGATTTGAGTGCGCAAAACGGATTAAAGCAGGGGTATAACGGATCAACCTGCACCTCAGGCCTTCGGGCGATCACGTGGGCCAAAGCACTCAATTTTATGATTCTCGTTCGCCACCGCAGCCCTGTTGGCCCAGTCACAGACAACCCGCAAGCGGTCGGTCGTTTCGGCCAGACAGAACAAAGCGACACTTGACATATGTTCCGAAAAGGCCCATCTGCCACTCAACTGGATGCCCGTGCCGCGTGAGCATGTGAAAGGCGCCAGTGACTGGTTCCCACATTCACGCAGGGGTTCCGCGGAGCCGACGGGGTCTTTGCATCAGCAAGCACCCGAGGCGCGCGCCGCTTCCTCCTGCCGCCCGAAAGCGGCACTATGCTCGTGTTTTCACACGGGCCTGAAAGACATATAATGACGACGTTTGCTGACCTTGGGCTAAGCCCAAAACTGATGGTAGGCCTTGAAAAAGCTGGCTATACCACGCCGACACCAATCCAGGTGCAGGCAATTCCCTATATTATGAATGGCCGTGATATCATGGGCTTGGCCCAAACTGGTACTGGTAAGACAGCGGCTTTTGGCCTGCCCTTGCTGCACCGCTTGATGGATATCGGCCACCCACCAGCACCGCGCACTGTGCGCTCGCTGATCTTGGCGCCGACCCGCGAATTGGTCGCCCAGATCTCGGATAACCTGATGGTTTACACCAAAGGCACACCGGTCAAAGTGGTGATGATCACCGGCGGCGCTTCGATCTTCCGCCAGTCGGAAAAGCTGGCCAAAGGCGCGGATGTGCTGGTGGCAACACCGGGCCGTCTGATCGACCTTCTGGACCGCAAAGCCCTGACGCTGGAAGCCTGTGGCTATCTGGTATTGGACGAAGCAGATCAAATGCTTGATATGGGCTTCATCCATGCGCTGCGCCGCATCGCGCAGCATATCCCGCTGAAGCGCCAAACGATGCTGTTCTCGGCCACGATGCCGAAACTGATCGACGATCTGGCAGGCGCCTACCTGCGCGATCCAGTTCGCGTTCAGGTCGCCCCCCCCGGAAAACCCGTCGAGAAAATCGACCAATTCGTGCATTATACGCCGCAGGGCGACAAGGCACGGCTGTTGGAAACTTACCTTAAGGACCATCCGGGCGAGCAGGCGCTGGTCTTTGGCCGCACCAAGCACGGCTCTGAAAAGCTTATGAAATTGCTAGTTTCTTGGGGCTTCAAGGCTGGGTCCATCCATGGCAACAAGTCGCAAAACCAGCGCGACCGCACCCTGACCGAGTTCCGCAATGCCGAACTTGACGTGCTGGTCGCCACCGATGTCGCAGCCCGCGGCATCGACATTCCCGGCGTGCGCCATGTCTATAACTACGACTTGCCGAACGTGCCGGAAAACTATGTCCACCGTATCGGCCGTACCGCCCGTGCGGGTGCCGAAGGTCGTGCCATCGCATTTTGCGCACCTGCTGAAATGGGCGAGCTGAAAGACATCGAAAAACTGCTGAAAAAGACCCTGCCCATCAAGGGCGGCGCCCCTTGGGCGATCTCGGATATCAAAGCGGCCCCCAAGCCGCCACAGCGCGGCCAGCGCCCGGCCAAACCGGGTGGTCAAAGCAATGGCAAACCCGGCGTGCGCCATGCCTCTGCCGGTAAACCAAATGCGGGCAAGCCAAGTTCCGGCAAGCCCATGCGCGGCGTCGAAGGTGGCAATGTTGCACCAAAGAAACAAGACCGGCGCAGTGGTGGCGGCAAACCACAGGGCCGCTTCACTGCGGCGTAAAGCCCAAAATCGGGGGCACGCGGCGACGCTTGCCCCCTTTTAACGTTACCAGCTTAACTGCTGGCTTCGTCTTCCAGATTAAGCTTCATTTCCAACAAAACCTGTTGAATTGACAAGGTTTCACGCAAAAGCCGCTTGGCCTCGTTAATCGAGATTTTGCCATCCGAGATCGCGACATTATATTCGCCCATCAGCAGTGCAAACCGCTGCGCCAAGGCCACAACATCCGAATTGACCCCACCAGAGGTAGAGTTGCGACGGCTGCCATCATAGGCCAGCGTGATGCCCCGCAAATCCGCCAGCGCCGCTGTCACATGCGGAAAGCTTGATGCGGCTTCCAAGGCTGCAACAACATCGACCGGCATAAAGCGATCAGTGTGTTCGTCGGCGTCGGAATAATACCGACCAATTGTTGCTTTCGACTTGCCTGCCAGCGCACATGCAGCTTCGATACCTACATCTTTGACAAGCGCTTCGGTGTGTTTTTTCAGATAGCTATGAACGGTCATATTGGCTTTCAGCACTAGCGCTCGATGGGCCGGGGAAATCGTTATTGTTTTTCCCATTAAGCACAAGTTCACAATTTGTCATCTATGTTTTCAGTTCCGGAGTGTTTTGGAACCGTAAAGAGTGGCCGGTGCCCCCAGCATCGGCTTACGCGTGGAGGCCCGTCGCACCCTGACTTCGGTCAGGTGCGGCGTAATTCCCGTCGGTAAGTGGCGGGCCAATCTATATCTGTCAAAGCGACCTGGGGCTGGTGTTTTTGGGGCAACCCGCTGCTAGCCCCGTTTTTTCCCATGCCTTCCCCGCAAGCCCAAAAAGCCCGTGACACCGCCAGCTACAGGCTTGCATGCATCGCCTATTCGGGGCTATTTGAACGAATGGCCAAGCTCTATTTTCACTACTCCACCATGAATGCTGGCAAGTCGACCACGCTGCTGCAAGCTTCGCATAATTACCGCGAAGGCGGCATGCAGACTTACCTGCTCACGGCGCAATTTGACAATCGCGCAGGTCAGGCCCGGATCGCCAGCCGCATCGGCATTGCCCAAGAGGCCGATACCTTTGCCCCCGGCGAAGACCTTTTTGCCAAGCTGCAAAATCGGTTGGGCCAAGGCATCGTGGCCTGCGTTTTTATCGATGAGGCACAGTTCCTGAGTAAAGACCAAGTCTGGCAATTGGCCCGCGCGGTCGATGATCTGAAAGTTCCGGTCATGTGCTACGGGCTGCGCGTCGATTTCCGGGGCGAGTTGTTTCCCGGCTCGGCGGCGCTTCTGGCTTGGGCCGACGAAATGCGCGAGGTGCGCACCATTTGTCATTGCGGCAAAAAGGCATCGATGGTTGTGCGCAAAGCCGCAGATGGCCGCGCGCTGCGGGACGGCGAGCAGGTGAAAATCGGCGGCAATGAAACCTATGTTTCGCTTTGCCGCCGTCATTGGCGCGAAGCTGTCGGCGACTAGAACGCACTACCGGCTGCGGAGCGCGATCAAGATGCCTGATGCCGCAATCAAGCCCATCCCCAGAACCGCCAAAAGCAATGGCTGCTCGTCCCACAACACCCACCCCCAAAACGCCGCTGCTGGCAGGGCCATATATTCAAAAACCGACACCCGGCTGGCTTCTGCCATCTGATAAGCGCGCACCGACATTGCGATGGCAATCAATGCCCCAACCGCCTGCACAAGCGTCCATCCCAGAAAGTAAGCCGAGGGCCAGACCCAGCCACGCAGCACAAAGCCATTCGCGCCCTCGGGCACCGGGATTGGCAGCACGGCAAGCACAACCATGCCGACGATTCCCCAAGCAGCGAGCCCTAAAAAGAAGCCCATGGTCAGGGTCTCGGTGCTTTCACCGGCGCACCATTGCCGTGTCGCAATGACCGAGACCGCGTAGAAAACCCCAGCCAAAACCGGGAATAACGCAGCCAGCGACGCGCCGCCCATGGCCTCTGGCCCCAAAACCATCGCCACGCCGACAAAGCCCATCGCGACGGCCGCCACCCGCACCGGGCCAAACCTATGCCCAAGGGCAAAGCGCGAAATCAAAAGCACAAAGATCGGCGCGGTAAACAGGCCGGCGGCCGCGGTCGCCACCGGTAAAAAAGCCAGCGCGCCGAAATAGATCATCACGGCAAGCGCTTGGACTACGGATCGCACCACCACGGGCCGCAGGTTTTTAGGCCTCAGGCGCAGCCCCAAGGGGCGCGCCGCAATCAGCAAAACCGCCCCCGCCATCACCGAGCGCGTGAAGTGAAATTGCCAAACGCCAACCTCGGGCGCGATCAACCGCACCAGATTATCCGTCAGGCCAATCAGCACCGCAAAGGCAAAGATGAACATGGCAGCGGTCAGAACGGGTTCCGATGTCGTTTTCATATGGTCGTGCCCTCAACTACCTCTTTACGGTTTGACCGATGTAGGCCCAATATGATTGGCGAAAAACGACGAAAAGGGGGGGGTATGGGCTGGTTAGCAGATGAAACTGGATTAGAGCGGTGTGAGGCCAATCATGTGGCTTTGACGCCGCTGATGCATTTGGCCCGCGCGGCCATTGTTTTCCCCAATCGCACCGCGCTGATTTATGGCACGAGCCGTTGTACTTACGCCGAGTATCATCGGCGCGTCAGCCGCTTGGCATCGGCTTTGTCCGGGTTGGGTGTTGCCTCGGGCGATGTCGTCGCAACCTTGCTACCCAACACGCCACCGCAGATGGAGGCGCATTTCGGCGTTCCGGCTTGCGGCGCCGTGATCAACACGATCAACACACGGCTTGAGCCAGAGACAGTTGGCTATATTCTGGACCATGGCGCCGCGAAACTATTACTGTGCGACACGGCCTTATTGCCCTTGGCCGAGGCCGCTTTGGCGCTGCAAGCTGGCCCGAAGCCACAGATCATTGAGGTTCCGGATGCCGAGGCTGGCTTTGCCGCCACAGGCCGCTACCTGACCTATGAAAATCTGCTGGCGCAAGGCGATCCGACTGCGCAGTGGCAGATGCCGCAGGATGAATGGGAAAGCATCGCGCTGAACTATACCTCTGGCACAACCGGGCGACCCAAAGGTGTGGTCTGTCATCATCGCGGTGCGTATCTTTTGACGATGGGCACTGTGGTCAGTTGGGGCTTGGGCATGCATCCGGTTTATCTGACCATTGTGCCTCTGTTTCACTGCAATGGTTGGGGGCATCCTTGGATGATGCCCGTCTTGGGTGGCACCCTGATCTGCTGCCGCGATGTCACGGCCAAGGCCATCTATGCGGCCATTGCCGATCATGGGGTCACGCATTTCGGCGGTGCGCCAATTCTGCTCAATACTTTGATCCAAGCCACCGCAACGGACCAACGGCAATTTGATCATATCGTACAAGTTTTCACTGCAGGCGCGCCGCCAGCCGCCGCCACGCTTGCCGCAATCGAACCTTTGGGGTTTTCGGTGAAGCAGGTTTACGGTTTGACGGAAACGTACGGCCATATCACGGAATGCTTGTGGGATGCCGGGTGGGACGGCCTGCCCGAAGACGAACGTTCGACCATTAAGGCACGCACGGGTGTGGTGCAACCGATGGCAGGCGAGGCCGTGGTTTTGGACGACCAGCTGCGCCCCGTCCCGCAAGACGGCGTGACGCTGGGCGAGATTATGATCCGGGGCAACACCGTGATGAAAGGCTACTATCGCAACCCGGCGGCCACGGCAGACGCGTTCCAAGGCGGGTGGTTCCATTCCGGCGACATCGCATTTCAACACCCCGATGGCTACATCAAGATCACTGACCGCGCCAAAGACATCATCATCTCGGGCGGCGAGAACGTCTCGTCCGTCGAGGTCGAGGGCGCTTTGATGCACCAT
Organism: Pseudorhodobacter sp.; assembly: GCA_047636855.1. Taxonomy (GTDB): domain Bacteria; phylum Pseudomonadota; class Alphaproteobacteria; order Rhodobacterales; family Rhodobacteraceae; genus Pseudorhodobacter. The sequence continues at coordinate 2,822 of JBLIGH010000124.1, read as the reverse complement.
CCCGCCGTGTCACTTTGCGCCGTGGTGGCCAAACCGGACGCAAAATGGGGTGAGGTGCCGGTGGCTTTTGTCGAGCTTAAATCCGGGGCAACGGTCACCGAGGCCGATTTGATCGCTTTTGTCCGCAGCAGGTTAGCCGGGTTCAAAACCCCAAAACGGGTGTTTTTCGGCGATTTGCCAAAGACCGCGACAGGAAAAATCCAGAAATTTGAACTGCGAGACCGGGCGCGGGCCTTGTAACGGTGGACTTTGCGCTGCGCCAGATTGTGTTGACGCGCTGTCCGGGCTATAAATTGGCAAAACAAGGCAGCAGGCAAGGCCATAACCGCCCATGACGGCGCTGAAAAAGTACCTAAAGCTCGAATGCCCCGGCCTTTGGCGTGAGGGCGCGCAGGCACAACGCCGCGAAGTGATCGTCAATTTGGGCGACACCTCGCTTGTGCTGTCGGACCCCAAACAAGAGGTGGCGATGGCGCATTGGTCTTTGCCTGCCGTGCTGCGCCTCAACCCCGGCGAGCTGCCCGCACTCTATTCGCCAGACCCCGATGCGGGCGAGCTGCTGGAACTTGACGATGCCGATATGATCAACGCGCTGGAAACCGTGCATGCGGCACTTCGCGCAGCACGCCCACGCCCCGGCCGGTTGCGCAACGGTGTTCTGGCAATGGTGGCTTTGGCGATTGTGGCGGGGTCGGTGCTTTGGTTACCAGAGGCCTTGGTACAGCACACAGCCTCGGTGCTGCCGATGGTCACCCGGGCAGAAATCGGACAGGCCGTTTTGACCGATTTGACAAGTTTGACCGGGCAACCTTGTGGTGCGCGCCGCGGCCAAACGGCATTGACGCAGCTGGGGGTCAAGATATTTGGCAGTGGCAATGGCCTGCAATTGCTGGTGCTGCGCGTCGGGCTGACCAATTCATTGCACCTGCCGGGCCGTCAGATCCTGCTTTCCGAGGCGCTTTTGGCCGAACAAGATGGCCCCGACCTTGTCGCAGGCTTTGTATTGGCCGAACGGATTGCGCTGGAACAGCAAGACCCGATGATCGCACTGCTGAACTATACGGGATTGCGCGCCACCTTCCAATTGCTGACAACCGGCGTGCTGCCCGAAGGGGTCGTTGCAGGCTATGCCGAGAGTTTGTTGAAGCAGCCTCATCAGCCCTTGTCCGCCGCAATCCTGCTGCCCCGATTTGAGGCTGCGGGTGTCGCCTCTACCCCCTATGCCACAGCCCTGGGTTCTGCGAGCGAGACGGTTTCGGCTTTGATCGAGGCCGATCCATTTGGCACCGTTGCACCACCGCAATTGCTGTCGGATGAGGATTGGATCAGCCTTCAGGATATCTGCACCAACTAGCGGCGGCCCGGACCCCAAAAAAACACCCCCGCGCCGAAACGAGGGAGTGTGAGTTTTAGAACTGCTCGACTTCTTGCCAGACACCGAAGCGCGATGCTGGAAAATTTCTGCGCGTTCGCTAGCGGATAAACGCGTCGCCAAAACCTGCGCTGCGCACAACCCCAAGCGCGGTATTCGCTTGGGCAACAGAGCCAAACGGCCCCGTCATAATAATCTGCAGCGTACGGCCCTTGCTTTTGATCCGCGACGCGGCGACAGGCAAACCAGCCCGCGACAAACGAGTGGTGGTGCCTTTGGCATTTGCCGGTTCGCCAAAGGTGCCAACTTGCACGTAATATCCCCCCTTACGCGGGGCTTCGATCTTTTGTTTGGGCGCATTGCTTGCGGACACAACAATGCGGCGCTTGCCCGATTCTTGTGATGCCTCTGCGGTGACAAGCTTTGCCGGTACATCGCGCGTCCAAACCTGATCTTGCTGCGCCCAGCCTTCTGCCGTGCCTTTGCCGCGATTGGGGTTCAGTCGGCCATCTGTGAAAGCCAATTTATAGCCTTTTGGCAACGAACCAAATCGCGGTGCTGCGCTTTGCACCGACGAGCTGCGCCCAAGGCTGTGCGGCGGCGTTGCGGTTTGCAAGCTGCCATCCGCCGCGGTGCACAAAACGGTGGAACCGCCGCTGCGAAGGTTAAACCGCGTCGCAACCGGTGCATTCGCCGGGCAACCATAGCCATTGGCCTGAGCAGGCGAGCCTGCACTTGTTGCCGCGCGGGCAACAGCTGCGGCAGGGGCTACAGCGGCCGCCGTTACCGCGCGTTTGCCCTCGTGGCGGCGCGCGGCGGCAGCGACATCAAAATCGGGATTAGCAGCACAAAACAACGATGTGCGGCCATCAGCGGATGTGGCGCGCTTGCCGTAAGGTGCGCGGGTAGGGCAGCCATCGGTCCGGGTCGCCACGGGGGCCGCTTTGGCAACCGGGGCCACCTTTGGGGCTGCGGCGACAACATCAGGTTTGGCAAAACGGCTGGCCACAGTTTCGATCGGTGCGTTCCGGCCCGAGGCCACACGCGCCGCTGGCGCTGGCGTCGGGGCGGTCGGTGCAACGGGGGCTACACCGGGTACAACTGCCACACGCGGCGCCCCAAAGGTCGGGGCAAAACCACAAAGCTGTTTCCGGCTGGCCGAGATCCGGCCAACCCAGTTCACCCGCCCGCCAATTCCAGCCCGCAAATAGACGCAGCCCCGGCTGTCAACATATTGCTGACTCTTGTAATTGGCCGGTGGCAATTCGCTGGGCCGCGTCAAGACTTGAGCTTGCGCGCTAGAAAGGCCCAAGATCGTCACGAGAACGGCAACCGAAAAACGATTTAACAACATAACTACCCCCATGTAGCGTTGAGGGATAATGAGTCATAATTGTTTCCGGGTAAAGCCTAATTACCCTTTATTTTGTGCCGAACATACGATCACCCG
>JBLIGH010000123.1:0-8527 GCA_047636855.1 Pseudorhodobacter sp. | reverse complement strand
CGCCTGCTCGGGGATCTTCACCTTGTTGAGATAGTGCATCGCCACCTCTTCAGCCTCTTTCTTGGGTGTTTTACGCACCCAGATCGGAGCCAAAGTCAGGTTCTCCAGAATCGTCAAATGCGGGAACAGATTAAAGTGCTGAAACACCATCCCCACTTCCGAACGCACCTTGTCGATGTTTTTCAGATCCGAGGTCAGCTCGGTTCCGTCAACGATAATTTGCCCTTGCTGATGCTCTTCCAACCGGTTGATGCAACGGATCAAAGTTGATTTTCCCGACCCCGAAGGACCGGCAATCACAATCCGTTCGCCCCGATTAACCGTCAGATCAATGTCGCGCAGCACGTGAAAGGTGCCGTACCACTTGTTCATCCCCTGAATCTGAATTGCAACTTCATCACTGACCGCCATTTGGCTGCGGTCTACTGCACGGTCTGCCATGGCTTCTGTCATAGCGGTCTCCTTTAATGACGATCAGTTTTCAGCTTGCCTTCGAGGTATTGCGAATACCGGGACATGCCGAAACAAAAGATGAAGAAACAAAGCGCGATAAAGCCGTAAAGCTCCCACACGATCCCGTTCCAATCGCTATCGGCGCGAATGGCGTTAGACAGGCCAATCGGGTCCAGAATGCCGATGAAGACAACCAGTGTCGTATCCTTGAACAGGCCAATAAATGTGTTCACGATGCCCGGGATCGAAATTTTCAACGCCTGCGGCATCAAGATTAGCCGCTGCGCCTTCCAGTAATCCAAACCCAGCGCGTCTGCGGCCTCGTACTGGCCGCGTGGAAGCGCTGCAAAGCCCCCCCGAACCACCTCGGCCATATAGGCAGAGGCGAAAAGTGTAACCATGATAATGACACGAAGCACGAGGTCGAAATTTGTGCCCGGCGGCAGAAAATAATTCAACAGCAAGGATGCCGTGAACAACAAGGTGATCAGCGGAACGCCTCGGATGAACTCGATAAACCCGACGCAAATCCCTTTCACCAAAGGCATGTCAGATTGCCGGCCCAAGGCCAGCAAAATGCCAATTGGCAAGGAAAGCGCGATCCCGGTCACACCAATGATGATCGAGATCATGAAGCCGCCAAAATCATGCGATTGAATCGGCATGATCCCAATCGGTAAAATTGACGAAAACGCCCGCTCCAACGGCCCCAAAAACAAATACCACCACAGCAGCGCAGCCGTGACAGTGCCGATCAAAGCAACCAATGGCGACACTGCTTTGATGAGAGCCGTATAGGCGAAGTAAGCCACGACAAAACCCAGCATCGCCAAGACTGCGAACCAGATTGTACCGCCCCAAAGCAACCAAAACGCGACTGCCGGAAAAATCGCAGACCACCAAAGCAATTTACGCGGCACCTGAGCGAAGAGGATAGGCGCGACCGCAACCAACATGCCAAAGAAGGCGAGGACCGGGCGCCAATAGGCTTCAGACGGATAAAATCCGAACAAAAGCTGGTGCCAGCGATCCTTTATGACGCCAAAGCAAGCCCCTTGCGCTTCGCCCATGATCTTGCGGCATTCCGCCAAAGATCCGGCATTCCAGACCGAGTTCAAAAACCATGGCCCCAAATGAGAGATCAGCAAGTACACAGCCAGAACACCCAAAATAGACAGGATGATGTTCAGCGGACTGGAAAGCAGGTTTTCCCACACCCAGCGCTGCGCACCCACATGGCTGGAAGGCGGCGACTGTTGCGGCAACATTTCGACACGAACGAATGAGATTTCTGGTTTGTTCATCTCAACGCTCCTTCAACCGAACAGAATTATTGTAGAGGTTCATGCCCCCGGAAATCAGCAAGCTGAGAACCAGATAGGTCAGCATCAACAGCAACATACACTCCAACTCTCTGCCGGTTTGGTTCAAAGTAATCCCGCCAAGGGTCTGGCGCACGTCCATGTAGCCCACGGCGACAGCCAGCGAGGTGTTCTTGGTGATATTCAGATATTGCGAGATCAGGGGCGGGATGATTACGCGCAGCGCCTGCGGCAGAACGACAAGGTTCATCGTACGGTTCGGACGAAGCCCCAGCGCCGATGCGGCCTCGGATTGCCCGCTCGAGATCGCCAAAATACCTGCACGCACGTTTTCGGCAATGAACGCGCCGGTATAAAGCGTTAACGCGACCCACATTGCCGTAAAGGAATTGCGCAGGAAAATTCCGCCTTGAAAGTTGAAGCCCTGCAGCGTGGGGTAGTCCAGATGTGCGCCCAAAGCCGCGAGAACGATCAAGGTCGGGACAAACAAAATCAGCAGCGATTTTTGCCAAATGACCGGGCGTACGCCAGTCGTTTCCTGAACAGCTGCCGCGTTTTTGCGCAGACGCATGTTTGCCCAGATGCAGGCGACAAGAACCCCGATGACAAGAAGCCAATTCAAGCTTAGCGACGCGGCCCCAAGGGTCAACGTGCCAAGATCTTGCGAAAAGACCGGGCCTGCGCTGTAGATGCCACGATTGGTGATCGCCAGACTGTCGAAAAGATACATCGAAGCGGTCGGGTTTTCCCCCCGAAACGCGCTTGGCGCAGGTGTAATCTCGGTTAGAACCGCGAAAATCACGATGATCCAAAGCAACAGCGGAACGTTGCGGAACATTTCAACATAGATCGTCATCAGTTTTGACACGATCCAGTTTTTAGACAGTCGCAATACACCGGCGGCGACGCCGAGCACGGTTGCCGTGATACAAGATGCAAACGCCAAGACGATCGTATTTAACAGCCCAACCATCCAAGCTGTCAGATGAGTGCTGTCATTGGAGTAGTCGATCAGCTTCTGGTTAATGTCGTAACCTGCTCGAACACCCAGAAAACTAAAACTGATTTCTTTCCCAAGCTGGTTGAGATTGGCGACCGTGTTGTTGATCAGCCAAACGGCGCCAACGATGAACAGCAGCAAAAACATCACCTGAATTGTGATGGAGCGATAGCGTGTGTCGTAAAGAAGCATGCTCAGCTTAAATGAACTGCCCTGTGTCTCGGACGTCATAGACATTGTTCTGATACCCCCTGAGCCTGACCCGGCGCATTTTTGCGCTCTGATGCGGTAAAGTTACGCATCTGTCAGGTTATCCGCTTTCCCGCATGTAAAAAGGGCGCAAAAAATGCGCCCTTTTTTAGTCTCTTAGCGGAATGGTGGGGCGTACATCAGGCCGCCTTGGGTCCACTGAGCGTTCAGGCCGCGGGCCAGACCGATCGGTGTAGATTCACCAATATTGGCAGCGAAAATTTCGCCATAGTTGCCACCGGCCATGATGGCTTGCTTGGCCCAACCAGCTTCCAGGCCGAACATCGCGCCCAAATCACCTTCGGTGCCCAAAAGACGATTGATTTCCGGGTTATTGGTACCTTTGGACAATTCTTCGATATTGGCCGAAGTGACGCCCATTTCTTCTGCAGCGATCAAAGCGTTCATTGTCCATTTGACAATATCTGCCCACTGATCATCGCCATGTGCAACCAACGGTCCCAGTGGCTCTTTCGAGATTATTTCTGGCAAAACGACATGGTTCTCTGCGTCAGCGAAAGTTGCGCGGGTCGCGGCCAAACCGGATGCATCCGTGGTGTACACGTCGCAAGCATTCGCCAAATACTGCTGTTGCGCTTCAGCGTTGGTCTCGATCGGAACCGGCTCGTATGTCATGTTATTGATTTTGAAATAGTCAGCCAGATTAAGCTCGGTCGTTGTCCCGGTCTGGATACAAACAGTCGCGCCATCCAGTTCCTTCGCCGAAGTCACACCCAGCGCTTTGTTCACCATGAAGCCTTGGCCATCATAGTAGTTCACGCCAGCGAACGTGAACTTCAAGTCCACATCGCGCGAGAAGGTCCATGTGGTGTTACGTGCCAACATGTCAATCTCGCCCGACGCAAGTGCCGAGAAACGAGTTTGACCGGTGGTCGTAACGAATTTGACTTTCTTCGGATCGCCGAAGACGGCGGCAGCAACAGCGCGGCACATCGCAACGTCAAAGCCTTGCCATTCACCGGCGGAATCCGGAGCGGAAAAACCATTCACGCCGGTCGAAACACCACAATTTACTTCGCCACGCTCTTTAACTTGGTCAAGGACCGAACCACCGTGCGCTGCCGCAGAAGCGATGCCAGCGGACGCTGTGGTAGCGACCATAATACCTACGAATAGGGTTTTTTTCATTACTTACCTCCTACTGAATTACCGCCCATTTTTGGGCGATGTTTTTTTGATTTTTGGCCCCAATTTGAGCCAGCGCTTCTAAGACAACGTCTTGTCTGTGCGGCTCACAATCCCCCAAAGCGCTTTGGAAGGTCAAGCAGAACCGCGCGTCATCCGAAAAACTGCCTATTTTTTATGTTTTAATGGTCTTCTGCGTAAGTTTTGCACAAGCTTCAGTCGCTCAACGAAACATTGTTACCGACACAATTGATAGAATCGGGCAGCATGGACCATGCCCGCTTGGCGAACGGCCTCAGATTCGGCGGCTTCTTCGTCAAATCCCCATTGCTCGATCTGCCAAGTCTCGTCGATGCGCGATATCGCCCAAGCTTCATCCACTTCCAACCGCCGATGTGCCACCGCAAAACCAAGCACAAGCGAGCCACTGATCGCAACCAGATCGTGAAATCCGGCCAGCTCAAACGATGTCAGCCCGTGCACCTTTGCCGATAGGGCCGCAAGCGAGCCAGCAGGCTGGGCGACAGGAACGATGCCCGGCCCAATGTGAAGCGGTGCACCCAATTCATCGGCGGCCCATTGCAACAACGGGTCCCAAGCCGTGGCTTGCCGTTCGGTCAAAGCCTGCGGATGCGGCGCACGGTAGCACAAAAGGTCAGAGCCGCCATAAGCTGCAATCAGGCCTGCCACTTCGTCAAACTGAACCGCAACCTTGTCCAACGCCGAATTGGCGGACCGGGTGAAGGGCATTGTCTCGGGTTTGATTTTGTCTTGTTGCGCTTGCCATTCGACCGCAATCGCCTGTGCCATTGCCAAACTCGGGACGATCAGCGGCTTTTTGGCGGGTGTTTTCACCGCCCGCCCGTCCAGCATTACGCTAAAGCCACCCTCGCAGGCCACAGCTTCGGACTGTTGCCAAAAGCGTTTCGGGGCCCAATTGCTCAATTCTTTCCCTCAAAAGGATCGGCCGGTACGTCGTTCACGCCCCAGTCCAGCGTTTTCCAGGTCCGCGCCATATGGTCGGGCAGCGGTGCCGTGAAGGTCATCATCTTTTTGGTGATGGGATGCTCGATCGTCAGATAGCGCGCATGCAGCTGCAATTTCCGGCTGATATCGCCACCAATGCTCGCCCCCCAGCCATCGCCCATATTTTCTGTGCCCGAGCCGCCGTATTTGCCATCCCCAAGAATCGGGTGGCCAAGTTCGGCCATATGCGCGCGCAACTGATGCGTGCGGCCAGTGACAGGCTCTAGCGCCATCCAAGATAGGCGCGTCCCCAGGAACCAAAGCACGAAAAAGTCGGTATGCGCGCGCTTGGCCTCTGGGTGTTCGTCCATTTTCGCGGGGTGAATGCAGATCATCTTTTCGCCTTCGCCGCCCCGTCCACGACCGCCAGCCTTCATCAACCCGTATTTAATCGACCCTTTGCGCGGGTTTGGCACGCCGGCCACAGCGGCCCAATAGATCTTGCGGGTGTTGCGGTGGCGCAGCGCCTCTGACAACGCCCTCGCCACACGGTCGGTGCGCGCCAACATCAAAAGGCCCGAGGTATCCTTGTCCAGGCGGTGTACCAGCTTTGGCTTGTCTTTATAGCCAAATTTCAAAGCCTCGCACAGGCCATCGACATGGCGATCGCCTTGCCCCGACCCGCCTTGCGAGGCCAAACCCGCAGGTTTGTTCAAGATGATCAGATGCTCGTCCTTGAACAGCACACAATTCTGGATCATCTTGCTATCGGCCGCAGAGATGCCTGCGACTGGCACCCGCTCGGGCGCGGGGGTCGAAGGCAAAGGCGGAATGCGGATTTCCATGCCGGGGGCCACACGGTCCGAAGCTTTCACCCGCCCGCCATCAACGCGCAACTGCCCGGTACGACAGAGTTTTTCAACGGCGCCCTGCGTCACCAGTGGGAAACGGCGCTTAAACCAACGGTCGAGACGCTGCTCGCCTTCTTCGTCGGAAACGGTCATCAACTGCACCGTATTCATAGCAATAATCCTCGCATGGTCATGGCCCCGGCAATCAACGCCGCGATCGACACGATAACAGACCCCAGAATATAAACACCGGCCATTGTGACTTCGCCGCGATCCCAAAGGGTAAGCGCATCCAAAGAAAAGGCCGAAAACGTAGTGAACCCACCCAAAAGGCCCGTCATTAAAAAGGGCGCAAATCGGGTGCCTGACTTATGGGCCAGCGTGACCACCAAAACGCCCATAAGGAAAGAGCCCGCAACATTCACGATCACGGTGCCGTAGGGAAAACCGCCGCCAAAAGCGCGCAAGGCGCCGACATTAACCAGATAGCGGGCTGAGGCCCCGATTGCGCCGCCAAGAGCGACTTGAAGAAGAGTTACAAGCATCGGCGCTATCTGTGCCTCGCGGCGGAATTTGTCAACCTCAGCTGGTTCATCCCACCCTTTCTGCGAAAAATAGACCGGCTCAGTTGTCTTGCCGCTTCGCCCGTAACTTTGCGAAAAAATCGATGCGCTTTTTCAGCTCTCGTTCAAATCCACGTTCGGGTGGCATGTACCAAACAGGCCGTTTCATCCCTTCCGGGAAATAGTTTTGCCCCGAAAACCCGTCTTCGGCATTATGATCATAGGCGTATCCCGCACCATATCCGATCTCTTTCATCATCTTGGTCGGGGCATTCAAGATGTGCTTTGGTGGCGGCTCGGACCCTGTTTGCTTTGCTGCTGCCCGTGCCGCTTTGTATGCGGTGTAGACCGCGTTGGATTTCGGGGCGAGGGCCAGATAGACCACGGCCTGTGCCAACGCCAATTCGCCTTCGGGGCTGCCGAGCCTTTCGTAAGTTTGCCAACTTTCAAGGCAAACCTGTTGGGCTTGGGGGTCCGCCAAACCGATATCTTCCACCGCCATCCGGGTAATGCGGCGCGCCAGAAAGCGCGGATCTTCACCGCCCTCCAGCATCCGGGCGAACCAATACAAAGCTGCATCAGGGTCACTGCCCCGCACCGATTTATGCAAAGCGGAAATCAGGTTGTAATGCTCTTCGCCCGATTTGTCATATTTTGCAGCACGGCGCATCAAACGGGTCGCAAGTTGGTCGCGGCTTAAAACGGTCTCGTCTTTCCAGGCCGCCACCTGCTCGATCAAGTTCAGCAACGCACGCCCGTCACCATCCGCCATTTCCAGCAACGCCTCGCGCGCCTCGCCTTTCAGCGGCAATGCACGGCCCAATTCCTGTTCCGCCCGTTGTGCCAGCAATTCCAGATCGATCAGGTTAAGACGTTCCAGAACGATCACCTGTGCGCGGCTCATCAAAGCGGCGTTCAGCTCGAAGCTGGGGTTTTCAGTGGTGGCCCCCACCAAAAGCAGGGTGCCATCCTCCATATGCGGCAAGAACCCGTCTTGCTGCGCTTTGTTGAAGCGGTGAATCTCGTCGACAAAAAGCAAAGTGCCCAAACCATTCTGACGCCGGATCTTGGCCTGCTCGAACACTTTGCGCAATTCAGGCACACCGGTAAAGATCGCCGAGATTTGCACGAAGGCCAAATCCGTCTCATCCGCCAAAAGCCGGGCAATTGTGGTTTTGCCGACGCCCGGCGGGCCCCAAAGGATCAGCGACGACAAGGACCCTGCCGCCAGCATCGCCCCCAACGGGCCTTCCGTTGACAAAACCTTTCCCTGCCCCACCACCTGCGACAAACTGCGCGGACGCAGCCGGTCGGCAAGGGGCCGCGGGCCGGTTGGTTTTGGGCTGCTCGCGTTTTGATCAAAAAGGTCGGCCATACGGAACAGATTACGCCTTCACACATCCAAGCGAAAGAGGTTAGAGCCGGAAACTCACCCTGACACGTTGCCCGTTGCGCAATGCATCCACGGTCCAGCGCCGCCCGCTTTGCCGCGCAAGCCGCTCTACGTCAGCGGTGCTGTTAATGGCCTCTTCGTTGATCGAAGTCAGAATATCGCCCGGGGCCATTCCAGACCGGCTCAACGCACCTTCAAGCCCTGCTATCACCACACCCTGCGCGGTCAAAGGAAGCGCCATTTCGGCAATCACAGCAGGGTTAATATTGGCAACCGAAAGCCCTGCCAAACCACCCTCGCTGATCGTGACGGCGGCGCGATCTGGCGTGTCTTGCGCGGGCGCAAGTACCACCATCGCCTCGGCCTGTTTGCCATCGCGAAAATATTGCACGCGCAGCTTTGCGCCGATGCCTGCCACAGCAAGCCGGAACATGATCTCTTGCGGGCTATTCACCTCGGCACCGTCTATCGCCAAGACCACATCGCCGGGCTTGAAATCCGCCATGCCAAACGGCCCCAAAGGATGCAGCTCGGTCAAAACCATTCCCTTCGGGCGGTCCAGCCCAAATGCTTGTGCCATTTGC
>JBLIGH010000122.1:0-8529 GCA_047636855.1 Pseudorhodobacter sp. | reverse complement strand
ACAAAGGCCAACTCCGCCGGCATGAGGGCAGACTTTCAGATCATATTTGGCGGCCATCAACATGACGGCCAAAATCTCGTTCACCCCGCCCAAACGGCAACTGTCAATCTGGACCACGTCAATCGCACCGCGCATGATGAACTGTTTGAACATGATCCGGTTTTGACACATCTCGCCGGTGGCAACTTGCACTGGCGCTACGGCTTCGCGAATTTTGCGGTGGCCTTCGATGTCATCCGGGCTGGTCGGTTCTTCGATAAACCATGGGTTTACGAAGGACAGCTCTTTCACCCAAGCAATCGCCTGATCGACTTCCCAAACCTGATTGGCATCGATCATCAGGTTGACCTCTGGCCCGCATTCGTCGCGCGCAATGGTCAAGCGCCGCTTGTCATCCGCCAGATCATGCCCGACCTTCATCTTGATATGCCGAAATCCGGCATCGACGGCTTCGCGGCACAACCGGCGCAGCTTTGCGTCGTCATACCCCAGCCAGCCAGCCGAGGTCGTGTAACAAGGATAGCCCTCGGCGCGCAGGGTGTCTATACGCTCGGCTTTGCCCTCGGCCAGTTTGGTCAGGTGATCCAAGGCCCATGCCGGCGTGATGCAATCGGTGATATAGCGAAAATCGATGCAGCGCACCAGTTCTGCGGGCGTCATATCGGCGACCAATTGCCAAACGGGTTTGCCTTCGGCTTTGGCCCATAAATCCCAGACAGCGTTTACCACAGCCGCCGTTGCCAAATGGATGGCGCCTTTATCCGGGCCGATCCAACGCAATTGGCTGTCCGAAGTTATATAGCGCCAAAACCGACCCATATCGGCGGCAATCCAATCCAGATCGAGGCCAACCATCATCGGGCGCAGTGCGGCGATAGCCGCTATGCAGATTTCATTGCCGCGCCCGATGGTAAATGTCAGCCCGTGGCCCTCGAACTGGCCATCGGTTTCCAAAATCACATAGGCAGCGGAATAATCCGGATCGGGGTTCATGGCGTCCGATCCGTCCAAGGATAGCGACGTTGGAAACCGCACATCGACGGTCCGTAGCCCAGTGATTTTTGTCATGCTGTTGCCCCTTTTACCCGCTGTGTTTGGATGCCAAGCTTGTCGATCCCTAGGCGCATGATCTCGCCACCTTGCAAATAAACGGGCGGCTTTTGCCCCATGCCGACACCGGGCGGTGTGCCCGTTGAAATGATGTCACCGGGTTGCAGCGACATGAACCGCGAGCAATACGAGATTAAGAATGGCACCTTATAAACCATCGTCGCGGTCGTTCCGTTTTGATAACGCTTGCCATCCACTTCGCACCACATCTTCAGGTCATCAAAGTCACCAACCTCGTCGGGTGTTACCAGCCACGGACCGGTCGGGCCGAATGTGTCGCAGCCTTTGCCCTTGTCCCATGTGCCGGCGCGGTCAAGCTGGAATTCGCGCTCTGACACGTCATTGATCACACAAAACCCGGCGACATGCGAAAGCGCATCGGCCTCGTCGATATAGACACCGGCCTTGCCGATCACGACACCCAATTCGACCTCCCAATCGGTTTTCACCGACCCGCGCGGAATTTGCACGTCGTCATCCGGGCCGTTAATGGCCGAAGTCCATTTGTTGAAAATCACCGGCTCGGGGGGGATAGCCATGCCAGATTCCGCCGCATGATCGGCATAGTTCAAGCCGATACAGATGAATTTGCCCGTGCCGGTAACGCAGGGCCCAAGGCGCAAATCTGTCTGTGGTACACCTTGCACAACCGGCAAAGACGATATGTCCATCGCGGTAATTGTTGCCAGGGCTTCTGGGGCAAGGGCCGCGCCAGAAAGATCGCCGATGACATTGCTGAGGTCACGAACCCGACCATCACTGTCCAGCAGACCGGGCTTTTCGAAGCCCACAGGGCCGTAGCGCAAGAATTTCATCTGAATATCTCTGATGTTAAGAAGGTTTGGGTTTGCCAGCCCAGCGGTCATCCGCCGGGCTGGCAAAGTAGTTTAATCGTACAAAACAGCTGCGATTTCAGCATCATCCATATTGGCAGCGGTATAGTAGTAAAAACCGGTGTCGATCAGCGCAGGCACCGCTTCGCCCTTGGCAGCCATAACGGCAGCTTTTACCGTCTCGTAGCCAATGCCCACGGGATTTTGCGTGATCGCCCCTGCCATCAAGCCCGAGCGAACGGCTTCTTTTTGCGCAGCACCACTGTCATAGCCAATGATCACGATTTTAGAGCCGCTTTCCTTGACGCCGTTTACGACCCCAATGGCAGAACCTTCATTGGCGCCAAACATGCCCTTAAGATCCGGGTTGGCAGTCAAGATAGCCTTGGTGATCTCGGTCGAAATCAGGTGATCGCCACCGCCATATTGAATCGAGACGATTTCAATATCTGGATGAGCCTCTTTCACGCGGTTCACAAAGCCATCGACCCGGTCGATACCTGTCCGGCTGGTTTGGTCATGCGACAAGATCGCCACCTTGCCAGCACCACCAATTGCCTTGGCCATCTCATCGGCTGCCAAAGCGGCAGAGGCAATATTGTCTGTGGAACATGTGGCCACTGGAATATCGCTATCCACGCCGCTGTCGAATGCGATGACCGGTATGCCCGCCGCTTGATATTTCTTAAGCATCGGAATGGCGGCCTGGCTGTCAACCGCAGCAAAGCCAACGGCCGCTGGGTTTTTGGATAATGCAGATGCCAGCATGTCGATCTGACGGTCAACCTGACCCTCATTATCGGGCCCTTCAAATGTGACTTCCACATCAAATTCAGCCGCAGCCTTTTCAGAGCCCAGCTTTACCGCTTGCCAGAACTGGTGCGAAAAGCCCTTGGAAATGAGCGGAATATACATCCGCGATTGTGCCTGGGCCACTGTTGTGCTGGACAGCAAAGTCGCAGCACCTATCGTAGCCATTAAATGACGTCTATTGATCATGGTTTTTCCTCCCATTGGGGTTGCCTCCAGTCTTCGGGGGTGTTGCACACCCCTTCTTGTTGTTGCTTCACGTGGTTTTGCGGCGGCGCACCATATCGGCATAAACCGCAAGAATGATGATGGCGCCGGTCACAATGGTTTGCCATTCTTGCGCGACCGACAAGATGCGCAGGCCGTTGGTCAGCACAGCCATAATCAGCGCACCGATCAAGGTGCCGATAATGGTGCCGCGCCCACCGGCCAGCGAAGTGCCACCGATCACGACCGCGGCGATTGCCTCTAGCTCGTAACCAAGGCCCAAAGCTGGCTGTGCCGAGTTCAGGCGCGAGGCTATGATCAGCCCGCCAATGCCAACAATAGCGCCTGACAACATGTAAATCGTGATCTTCCAGCGGTCGGTATTGACGCCCGACAGGCGCACCGCCTCTTCATTGCTGCCGATCGCAAAGCAGTAGCGACCCAGCACTGTGCGGTTCAAAACCCAAGATGCGGTCGCGGCGACAATGAACAAGATCAACACGCCATTTGGGATCGGTAGCGATGGGATGAATTCACCAATGATGGACCCCAGCGAGATTTGGTCAAAACCGGGTGTGTCATTGAAATAGATCGGCCGTGTGCCCGAGATCACAAGGCTCAACCCCTTCAGGATCAGCATCATGCCAAGCGTCGCAATAAAGGGTGGAATTTTCATCTTGGCCACAAATGTGCCAGAGCAGAAACCACAAAACGCGCCGGTGGCGATGGCCGTCGCGATGCCAAATGGCAAAGGCAGCCCAAGCTTGGTCAACACAACGCCAGTCATAACGGCGGTAAACGTCATCAAGGTGCCGACAGACAGATCGATGCCACCGGTGATGATGACAAGCGTTGCGGCGACGGCTAAAACCCCGTTCACGGAAGTGGCCTGCAAAATCGCGATAATATTGCCAGTTTGCATGAAATTTGGCGAAGCAATGCTAAAGCCAAGCAGCAAGATCAAAAGACTGGCGAAAGCCAATAGCTTTTGATGCGCGCCAGAGGCCACAAGCTGGCCAATAAGCCCTTTTTGAGCCGCGGGGAGGGACGTCGTCATAGGGCGGCTTCCTTGTTCTGTGTCGTTTGCGTCGCCAATTTCATGATATTTTCTTGGGTGGCCTTGGCACGATCAATAATGCCGGTCAGATTGCCCTCACACATGACCGCGATCCGGTGGCTCAGACGCAAAACCTCTGGCAATTCCGAAGATATCACGATGATAGCCCGCCCTTGTGCTGCAAGATCGATCAAAAGGCGGTAAATTTCGGCTTTTGCGCCGACATCAATGCCCCGCGTCGGCTCGTCAAAAATCAAGATGTCGCAATCGCGCAGCAGCCATTTGGCGATGACCACTTTTTGCTGATTGCCCCCCGACAAAAGCCGAACCTCTTGCTGGTCCGAAGGCGTGCGGATCCCCAGCTGCGCAATATAGTCTTGCGCCGTTTTGTGCATCGCGTTTTCGTCCAAGACACCGATCCGCGAGGAAAACTGCGAAAGGCTTGTCATGACGACATTCGCGCGAACATTCATGCCGGTCGCGAGGCCAAAATGTTTGCGGTCTTCGGATAAATAACCGATGCCCGCCGCGACCGCATCTGCGGGGCTTTGAATATCAACCTCTTGGCCCATGACGTGAATGGTGCCGGAGTCTTTGGGGTCAGCACCGAAAATAGCGCGTGCAACTTCGGTGCGACCTGCGCCCATCAAACCGGCAAAGCCCAGAATTTCGCCTTTTTTGACCGAAAAGCTGACATCCTTGATATCGCGCCCGCGCCGCAGCCCGGTGACTTGCAGCGCGACCGGCGCATCGGCTAAATCCGGCAGGGCAAAAGCCGCATCGTTCAGGGTCCGACCGACCATCATCGAGATGATCTCGCTTACCGGCGTTGACGCGACCTCTAGCGTGCCGATGGTTTCGCCGTCACGCATGATCGTGACGCGGTCGGCGATCTGCTTAAGCTCGTCCATCTTATGGCTGATATAGATGATCCCCACACCTTCGTCGCGTAGGCCGCGAATGATGGTGAACAACTCTGCAATCTCAGCGTCGTTTAAGGCAGCCGTCGGTTCGTCCATCACCAAAACACGGTTTTTATAGCTTAGGGCCTTGGCTATTTCGACCATCTGCTGCTTGGCGATGGTCAGCTGTTCGACCGGCGTACGAGGGTCAAGCCGAAGGTTCATCTGGGCGAAAATTTTGGCGGCTTGGGCATTTAGCTTTGCCTCGTCCAAGCGACCGAACCGCAATCTGGGTTCGCGCCCGATGAAGATATTTTGCGCCGCAGTCAGATCGTTCATCAAGCTCAATTCTTGATGGATGATCCCGATGCCCGCATCCTGCGCCGCACGCGGGCCATCAAATTCAACCGGCGCGCCGCTAATTGCAACCAAACCTTCGTCGCGACTGTAAACCCCTGACAGAATTTTCATCAGTGTCGATTTTCCGGCTCCGTTTTCCCCCATCAGGGCGTGGACCTCGCCTGCGCGCAAATCGAAGCGAACGTTTTTCAGCGCATGCACACCGGGAAAGCGTTTTTCGATGCCTTGCATATTGACCAGATCGCTCATGTCGCTGGCTCCAACCCATAAAACGCCCGCGCGGTGCTTGCGAAAATCTGGGCCTGTGCCGTGCGATCCAAACCCGACAGCAACTTTTCGCTTAACGTGGTCCAGTCAGCATGGGTTGCGGCCAAGGTCAGTACCGGCCAGTCCGAGCCCCACATCAAGCGCTTTGGGCCAAACCATTCTAACAAATCATCAATGACGGGCTGCAGAACCGCTTCTGGATCCTCACATTGACGTGCGGACATTTCCGTCAAGAGCCCCGAGATCTTGCAACAAGCAGAGGTTTCTTTTGCCAGCCGCTGCATGCCTTCGCGCCACATATCGTGGCGGGGGTCATCTGCACTGGCCGCCAAAGCAGGTTTGGCGGCATGGTCGATCACAATCGGCAAGTCTGGATGCGCCTGCGCGAAACGCAAAAACGGTTTTAGATGCTGGGGCAGAACCAAAGCGTCAAACCGCAAGCCGCTAGACTTCAACGCGGCCATCGCATCGGCGCGTGGCATTGTTGTGATCCAATCCACGTCCGCGATGTCTTGCAACATCGGACGTATGCCTTTGAACAGGGTGTTTTCGCCAAGACGCTGGATCTGGCGGACGGCATCAGCGCTGCTCAGATCAACCCAACCCACAACGCCCGCGATCAAGGGGGCGTCGCTTGTGAGCGAAAGCATATAGTCGCTTTCGTCTGTCGTCGGTGCCGCCTGAATGACAATCGTCTGCGTGATACCTGCCGAAACGCAGGGGGCCGTCAAGTCCGCCACGTCAAAATCCCGCGCGATTGGCGCGAGCTTTGGGTTGTTGGCATCAAGCCAGCCATAATCGCCGCGATCCAGCCGCCAAAGATGGCAATGACTATCCACGCGACCTTGCATTAAATCGTAACCCCACCATCCACCGAAAACGCCTGTCCGGTGACAAATTTACTGGCATCTGACAGCAGGTACACAATCATCGGCGTCAGATCATCGACCGTTGCCAAGCGCCCCATGGGCTGGCGCGCGACAAAATCTTTTGCGGCTTGCACAGGGTCAGCTGCCGCCGCGATCCGCCCTCGCAACGAAGGCGTATCCACGGTGCCGGGGCAAAGCGCATTGCAGCGTAGTCCTTGTTTTACAAAATCGGCGGCAATGGATTTGGTCAGCCCAATCACCGCAGCCTTCGTCGCACCATAAGCGGCGCGGTCTGGAAAGCCCTTAATAGAAGAGGCCATCGAGGCCATGTTCAAGATTGTGGTCGAACCGGTGCGGGCAGCCTGCTCAATCATGCCGGGCAAGAACGCGCGCGACATACGCAACATAGACGTGACGTTGATGTCAAAGCTGCGCGCCCAGTCTTCATCCGAAAGCGCCAGAATAGAGCCGTGATGCACGATGCCTGCGCAATTGAACAAACCGTCCAACGGCTCGGTTTTCGCGGCTAAATCAAGGATCGCCGCTGGGTCACACACGTCCAAATACTGGGTCTGGATCATCGGGTAGGCTGCCGCAAGGTCAGCAAGCCCCTCGGTATTAATATCCGTTGCAATCACGGAGGCACCAGCTTCGGCGCATTTTATAGAACTCGCGCGTCCCATTCCCTGTGCTGCTGCGGTAATCAGCACAGTCTTATTTGTCATTGGCATGACAGCTCCTCCCAGATCTGCGTGTTCAAATATGGTCATATCATTTACATATGGTCAAATAATACTTTTCCGCGACGTTGATTTTTCCACTGGTTTCGGAGAGACATTAAGGGAAAGCAGCTAGGTGGGCCCCTTGAAGACAGATGACAGTAAAGAACGCTACCGTGCGCCAGCCCTGGATAAGGGTCTGGATATCTTGGAACTTTTGGCCGCTCAGCCTGCAGGTTTAACGCGGGGCGAGATTGTGAAAGCCTCTGGTCGGGGCCCCAGCGAGATTTACCGTATGATCGAACGGTTGGTTGCGCGGCACTATATCTGCCGTTCTAGCGAAGGGGATCGCTACGCGCTGACGATGAAACTGTTCCACCTTGGCTCGATTTACCCGCCGATTCGCCGCCTGATCACGCAAGCCCAGCCTTTGATGAATGAATTTGCGAATATAGCACAGCAATCGGTCCATCTTGTTGTGCCCGATCTTGGGCAAAGTTACGTCGTGGCACAGGCCTCTGGTCGGTTGGCATGGGAGTTTCGTCTGCGCATCGGTGCCGAGCTGGATTTGCTGAACACCGGGTCAGGCCAAACGATTTTGGCATTTCAAGATGACGCACGCGCCGCACAAATGTTAAGTTTGCGCGATGAGGTTGCACGCGAAATCTCGCCCGAGCTTGCGAAAGAGCTGGAGCGGATCCGAGCCGCAGGCTACCGCGTTTCCCCCAGTCAGCAATTGGTCGGTGTGACAGATATCTCGGTCCCGGTGCGGTCGATCAATGACACGACCATTGCCGTGCTGACCTGCCCGTATCTGCCGCAAGTTGACACGGGTGCTGTGGGTTTGCCCTCGACCAGCATTGATTTGGTGTTGCAGCTGTTGCTCGACGCCGCTGATCAAATTTCGCTGGTCTGAAGCATTCTATAGGGCCATTCAGGCGCGCAAATCGGCGATGATTGGTTGGCGCATCGCAACCCAGGCAGGCAAAAGCGTAAGCCATAACGAGGCGCTTCTAAAACCTGCAGACATGCGGATTTCGGGACAAGATAGGCTGGCCGAGATCAAAATATCGGTGCGCGCCGTGATAATTGCCGAGAGCAATTCTGCGGCGCCAATGCCCATCATAATTTCGCCAAGCACACCCGTAACGATCAAAGCAGCACAATAGGCCCAAACGACGGCAAAAAATATAGCGGCTTGGCGCACCAAGGGCCCGCAGCAAGGCCAGACCGCGCGCAAAGCTGCGGGTCAAGATCATCAAGCCGGCCAATACGGCGATGGTCACAAACGTTTGGGTCAATCCGGCAAGAAGCGACATCGCCTCGCGGACATCGCCCAACAAGCCATGCAGTTGCGACAAAACCGTGCCGGGAAAGAAGGCCATCATGTCGGGG
>JBLIGH010000121.1:0-8558 GCA_047636855.1 Pseudorhodobacter sp. | reverse complement strand
CGTTTCGCCAAAGACTTGGATCGTCAGCCCGTGCTGGCGGCCCAAGGCGATGGACGAGGTCCAAAGCCGCCCCACGGTGCCACCAGACATGCGGAAGTTGACCATAGCGTCGTCTTCAAGCACACGACTTTCGATGCAAGAAACGGTATCGGCAGACAGCTTCTCAACCTCTTGCCCCGTGACGAAAGAGGCCATGTGCATGGCATGAATGCCGCAATCCGCAAACTGCGCCGACACGCCTGCCTGCGCCGGATCGTAGCGCCAACGTACACGGGGGTTTTCCGCATCGGCGGCGTCGGCGTGGTGGCCATGCGCGAATTCGGTCTTGACCAGACGCACTCGCCCCAGATCGCCGCGCGCCACCATGGCCCGCATATGACGGACCAACGAATAGCCGGTATAGCCGTAGTTTACCGCGCAAATTTTCCCGGCGGCCTTGGCGATTTTGACGATCTCTTCGCCCTCTTCAACCGTCATGGTCATCGGCTTTTCGCACAGCACGTGGAAACCGTTTTCCAAGAACGCCTTGGTGATTTCAAAATGCGTGGCGTTCGGCGTGGCGACGGTCACCAAATCGACCCGGTCAGCGCGGCCCTTTTCGCCCGACAGCATTTCGCGCCAATCGCCGTACGCACGGTCGGCCGCGATCCCAAGGCGTTGGGCATAGTCGCGGCCCGCATCGGCGCGGTGATCCAGCGCGCCGGCCACGAATTCAAACTGCCCATCAAGGCCCGAGCCTAGCCGGTGCGCCGGGCCGATTTGGCTGCCTTCGCCGCCACCGATCATGCCCCAATTGAGTTTAGCCATAGCGATATTCCTTAATTGAAGCCGATGGATTCAAGATATTCACGGTTGGCGCGCGCGTCATCGACGGGGCGCACATCCATAGTTGGGTCGCAATCTTGCTCGACCGTGCACCAGCCCTCGAATTTCGCATCGATCAGCAATTGCCGAACAGCGGGGAAGTCGACATCACCCTTGCCCAGATTGCAGAAAATGCCTTGGCCGCAAGCGTCGTAAAACCCGGTGCGGTTTTCGATGACACCGGTTTTGACCTTCGGGTCGATGTCTTTGAAATGCATGTAGGAAATGCGGTTCATGTGCCGCTTCATAAAGGCAACCGGGTCGAATCCGGCATAAGAGTGATGCCCGGTGTCAAAGCAGATTTTCAAGATGCTTTCGTCAACTTCGTCCAGTAGCTTTTCCAGCTCTGGCTCGAAATCCATAAATCCCGCGGCATGGGCATGAATGCCGACGGTCAGCCCGTAGTCTTCGGCACCGATCCGGGCGCTTTGCGCGATGCGGTCGCGGTAGGCTTGCCATTCGCTCGCATCCATTTGTTCGGCCTCGGAGGCGCGGCCTGCGGTTGGCGCGCGGCGTGGGCTGATGCTGTCGATCAAAACCAGATGCTTGGCGCCATGGGCTGCCAGCGCCTTGCAGGTGCGGTGGGTGGCATCCAACACGTCGTCCCAGGCATCGGGGTCGTGATAGGCGCGAAACACGACACCGCCGATCAGGGTCAGGTCATGTTCGGCCAAAGCCTCGGCCAGAATCGCGGGGTCTTCGGGCATAAAGCCGACGGGACCCAGCTCGATCCCTTTGTAGCCTGCTGTGGCGCAGTCTTTCAGGACCGAACGCCATGTCGGGTTGCGCGGGTCGTCGGCGAATTCCACGCCCCAAGAACAGGGGGCATTGCCAATACGGATGCTCATTTCAGTCACACCTTTCGGGTCTTTTTAAGAGTTGTCGATGCTTTGCCACGCCTTCGCCTCTGACGAGGTAAGGGCTGCGGCAATAATACGGTTGACGGCAAGGCCATCGCGGAAGGTTGGCCAGATCGCCGCCTTCGTTTCAATAGCGCGCAGAAAGTCGCGCGCCTCGATGATGATTTGATCTTGATAGCCGGTTCCATGGCCGGGACCAAGGCAGAAGGGTTGGTAATCGGGATGCGCCGGGCCTGTCAGAATTTTGACAAAGCCGCGCAGCGCGTCGGGGCCTTCGGCGCGGTAAAGCCACAGTGCGTTTTGGTCTTCTTGATCAAACCGGATCGCCCCTTTGGTGCCTGTCACCTCGTAGGCATAGCCCATTTTGCGGCCCGTCGCGATGCGGCTGAAATGCATTTGCCCCATTGCGCCATTGGCAAAGCGACACATCATCTGGCCTTGGTCATCATTCGTGACGGTGCCACCGGGGCGAGTGGCGTGAACGGTTTCGACCTCGGCAATCAAAGAGGCGATTGGCCCGACCAGTGCCAAAGCTGCATTGATCATATGCGGCGCAAGATCGCCCATCGTGCCATTGGCCATACCCGTCGTGCGCCAAGTGGCTGGCGCTTGCGGATCGGCATAAAAATCTTCGGTATGCTCGCCGCGAAACCAAGTGATGTCGCCGATCGCGCCTTGGGCAATAAGCTGGCGGGCAAATTGGCTGGCGGGGGTGCGAATGTAGTTGTAACCAACCATATTGGCGACACCGCTGGCCGCTGCCGCATCGGTCATCGCTTGCGCATCGGCAAGATCCGCACCCATCGGCTTTTCGCAAAACACCGGCTTGCCAAGGGCAAAGGCGGTCTCGGCAATCGCGCGGTGAAATTCTTGCGGCGTGGCGATGATGATCGCCTCTACCTTGGGGTCATTGACCAATTCACGCCAATCAGCCGTTGCACGGGCAAACCCATATGCGACGCGGTACCCTTCGGCCGAGGCGGCGGTGCTGGCGCAGATCATTTCCAAGCGCGGGCGCAAAGCGGTGTTGAAAACCGCGCCAACCGCAGCCATAGCAACCGAATGGGCCTTGCCCATATAGCCGCCGCCGAGGATTCCGATGCCGATCTGTGCCATCTTGCCGCCTTGTCCGTGAATTTATGTTTGCAACCGGTTGCAAAATTAGTATCCTTAGAATCAACAGCGCGCAAGATGGATTTCGATTTGACCCGAAGTTCACGGTGTCACCCGGGGGAAGACCAGACATGACAGACACAACCATTCGCCTGACGACGGCGCAGGCGATCATTCGTTATCTAGCGGCCCAATTCATCGAGATTGATGGGCAGGAATACCGGCTGTGTGGCGGTGGTTTTGGCATTTTTGGCCATGGCAATGTGACCTGCCTGGGCGAGGCGCTGTACAATGCCCGCACCGAATTGCCGCTTTACCGGGGGCAGAACGAGCAGGGCATGGGCTTTGCCGCAGCCGCATATGCCAAGCAATGGCTGCGGCAACGGTTTATGTTTTGCACGGCCAGCGCTGGGCCGGGAACCGCGAACCTGTTGACCAGTGCCGCATTGGCCCACGCCAACCGGTTGCCAATGCTGATGCTTTGCGGCGATGCGTTTTTGACCCGGTTGCCAGACCCGGTGTTGCAACAGCTAGAGCATTTCGGAAATCCCACGCTGGGGGTGAATGATGCCTTCAAAGCTGTCAGCCGCTACTGGGACCGCATCACGCATCCGGCGCAAATCTTGCAATCCTTGCCTGCCGCGATTGCAACCCTGCTGGATCCGGCTGATTGTGGCCCGGCTTTTCTTGGCCTGCCGCAAGATGTGCAAGGCTGGGCCTATGATTACCCGGCGGTGTTCTTCGAGAAAAAGCTGCACCGCATTCGGCGCCAATCCCCGGACGTGTTGGAGATTGCCGAGGCCGCGACGCTTTTGGCGCAGGCCAAGCGCCCGGTGATGATCGCAGGTGGCGGCGTGCAATATTCGCGCGCCGTGGCCGAGATGACCGCATTCGCCGAGGCGCATGGCATTCCGGTGATCGAAACCATCGCGGGCCGTGCCAATCTTTTGCACGATCACGCGTTGAATATGGGGCCGGTTGGTGTGACCGGGTCGGATAGCGGCAATTGGGTCGCCGAGCGGGCGGATGTCATCTTGTCGGTTGGCTGCCGTTTGCAAGATTTCACCACAGGCTCTTGGACGGCTTTCGCGAAAGAGGCGCAGATTATCTCGTTGAATGCAGCGCGGCATGATGCGGGCAAGCATCGGTCGCTGCCGGTGGTCGGTGATGCCAAGCTGGGCCTATTGGCGTTGGATGCCGCTTTGGCAGGGGGCAAAGCGCCAGAGGCTTGGTTGAAAGACGCACAAGCGCAGCGCAAGATCTGGGACGGGTATGTTGCCGAAAACGTCAAACCCGGCAATCGACCCAATTCCTATGCGCAGGCCATAGGCGTTGTGAACGCGCTTTGCGATCCGCGCGACCGTGTGGTTGCCGCCGCCGGTGGGCTTCCGGCCGAAGTCACCGCCAATTGGCGCACGCTGGATATCGGCACCGTCGATGTCGAGTTCGGCTTTTCATGTATGGGCTACGAGATCGCGGGCGGTTGGGGCGCGCGGATTGCACAATCCGAACGCGAGCCAGACCGCGACACTGTGGTTTTCACCGGTGACGGCAGCTATCTTTTGATGAATTCCGACATTTACTCGTCGGTGCTGACCGGCAAGAAACTGATCGTTTTGCTGCTGGATAACGGCGGCTTTGCGGTGATCAATAAGCTGCAAAACAACACCGGCAATAAAAGCTTCAACAATCTGATCGCCGATACGCCGACGGCGATTAACCCGGTCTTGGTTGATTTTGAGGCCCATGCCCGATCGATGGGGGCGATTGCCGAAACCGTCGCGAATCCCGCGGAATTGGCAGAGGCGTTCAAGCGGGCGCAAGCCGCGACCCGGACCTATGTGATTTGCATGAAGGTGGATGCTTACGAGGGCTGGACGACGCAGGGCCACACTTGGTGGGAAGTCGGCACGCCGGAAGTGACGCAAAGCGACAAGGTGCGCGCGGCCCACAACGATTGGGAAGCCACGCGCCCCAAGCAGCGCAAAGGGGTTTAGCATGAAGCGTTTCACCGCCCAGACCGCATCGCCAGATGTCATCGTGCACGAATTGCTGCGGGGTGACGGCGTGGTGAAAATCACAGGCCTGTTCACACCGTCCCAAATAGCACAAGCCCGCGCCCTCGTGATGGAATACTCCGAGAAAGACGCGCCCAAGGTCACACATTTCCAAGGGGCTGCCGAGGCGGACGGTCAGATCAGCCTGCAACGCCGGGTCTGGAACCTTCTGGCCAAGGGCGAGGTGTTTTCGCAGATGGCCGCGCATCCGGTGTTGATGGCTATTTTGCGAAAATTTCTGGGGACAGAGTTCATCATGGGCTCGATTGCCGCCAACCGGATTTTGCCGGGCGGGCCGGGGCAAGAGCCGCATGTCGATTATCCCTATTGGGATTTTCACACGCCCGAAACCCATCCGATTGGCTTGAACGGCTCTTTCCCGATGAACGCGCAAGTCTCGGTCATTCTGGACCCTTTCACGGCGCAAAGCGGTGCGACGGGCTATGTTGCGGGCAGCCAAAAGGAACTGCGCTATCCGGGGCCAGACGACAAATTCTTTGACCGTTGCGAACAGATGACGGGAGAGCCGGGCGATGTGGTGTTGTTTTACGGGGTGCTGTGGCATTGCGCGATGCCGAATAAATCCGAGCATGATCGCTCTGCTATTTTGATCCAATATTTGCCGAAATGGGTGAAGCCGATGGAAAATATGCCAGCCGCCTTGCCATCCGAGTTTCTGGATCGGGCCAGCCCGGATATGCGGCAGCTTTTGGGCCTCAACTATCCCTATCCAGAGGTGCTGGACGCCGCGCGTGCGGGCAATGCCGAGGGGCGGGCGTAATGGATATTTCGGGCAATAGCTTCATCATCATTGGCCGCGCCGGAATGGATTTTTATCCCGATCCGCCGGGAACCAAAACCGAAGACGCGACCCAGTTCTTTTCGTGCCTTGGTGGCTCGTCCGCCAATATCAGCGTGGCGATTTGCAAGCATGGCGGGCGGGCTGCGCTTGTCACCTGTGTAGCCGATGATGCGATTGGGCGGTTTTGCCTGAACCAGCTGGATCATTACGGCGTTGATCGCCGCCATGTTCGGTCGGTTGGGGGCGAGGCGCGCAATTCTTTGGCCGTCGTCGAAAGCCGGGTCGAGGATCATCAATCGGTGATCTACCGCAACGGCGCTGCGGATTTTTTGATGGATCTCGCCGATGTCGAGGCCGTGGATTATGCGGGCTACACGGCGCTGATCACCACAGGCACGGTTTTTGCGGCTGAACCTTCGCGCTCTGCCGCGTTTCGCGGGTTCGAGATGGCCCGTGCAGCCGGTTTGCCGCTGATCTTTGACGTGGATTACCGCCCCTATAGCTGGCCTTCAGCCGCGGTTGCAGCCCAGACCTATTCGCGTGCTGCGGCGCTTTGCGATGTGATCATCGGCAATGATGTGGAATTTGGCTTCATGGCGGGCGACTATGCCAAAGGGTTGGCAAAAGCCCGCGAATTGGCCCAGACCACTGCCAAAATCGTGGTTTATAAACTGGGTGAAGGCGGTGCCATTACCATCACCCCGACCGAAGAATTCCGAACCGGGATTTACCCCGTCACAGCGTTGAAACCCACCGGGGCGGGCGATAGTTTCATGGGCGGCCTGATTGCCTCGCTGGCGGCAGGCCATGCCTTGCGTGACGCGGTTTTGCGCGGCTCTGCCTGCGCTTCAATTGTCGTCAGCCGTGTCGGCTGCGCCCCCGCCATGCCCACAACCGCCGAGCTTGAGGCCTTCCTGGCCTCGCATCCCGGCCCGACCAATCCTTGAAAGGACCCACATGCATATCGCCCCCTTTGACAACCAAAACCAGCCCATCGTGGATGTTGAAAACCCCACGGTTCCGCTGAACTATTTCAACATCGTCAAGCTGAAGAAAGGCGAAGCCTTCGAGTATCAAGTGCCCGGATACGAGACGTGCATCGTGCCGGCCACTGGCACAGTGGATATTGAAGTCGAAGGCGTGTCTTTTACCGCTTTGGGCAATCGCAGCGTCGATGTCTGGGATGGCGAGCCGGAAGGCGTGTACATTCCGGTTGGTGCCAAAGTGATGATGTCTTGCGTGTCTGACGCCACCGAGGTGTTTATCGCGGGGGCGCGGTACGGTAAAGTTCTGGATCCGTTCGAGGTGCGCACAGCCGAGCTGGACATGGTGCAATACGGTTCGGACGACACCAAAACCCACCGTAAAATCAAACACATCCTTGGAACCAAATACCACGGCAAAGTGGGTCGTTTGCTGGTCAGCGAGCTGTTCACTGTGGGTCAGGGCGGTTGGTCCGGCTTTCCATCGCATAAGCACGATACCGACCGCTTGCCGCTGGAAACCCGGCATGACGAGACTTATAATTTCCGGTTCAAACCCAATCACGGCTCTGGTGTGCAGATGTTGCAGCGCGAAGATGGCAAGCCGGGGGATGCCTATCACCTTGTCGACGGCTCGACCATTTGCCTCGATAACGGC
Source organism: Pseudorhodobacter sp. (assembly GCA_047636855.1). Classification (GTDB taxonomy): domain Bacteria; phylum Pseudomonadota; class Alphaproteobacteria; order Rhodobacterales; family Rhodobacteraceae; genus Pseudorhodobacter. The sequence goes on along the minus strand of JBLIGH010000121.1, from coordinate 1,221 downwards.
TATCATCCTTGCTGCGTTTTGCCGGGCTACGAGATGTATTATTTCACCATACTGGGCGGCCTGAGCCAGCGCAGCTTGGTACAGTATTTCCAGCCGTCGCATGCCTATCAGATCGAAACCATCCCCGGGATCAAAGACATGATCGCGAAGTTCAAATGACCTTGGCAACACTGGCAGAAGTTTTGCAACCCGCGCTGAAGGGCGGCTATGCCGTGGCCGGTCTGGTCACGCTGGGTTGGGAAGATATGCGCGCCTATGTGGCGGCGGCAGAAGCCGAAGGCTGTGCAGTGATTTTGCAAGCGGGGCCCAGCTGCCGGGCGCATACGCCGCTTCCGATCCTTGGCAAAATGTTTCGCCATTTGGCCGACGGTGCCTCGGTTCCGGTCGTGGCACATCTGGATCATGGCTATACGTTTGAGGAATGCCGCGAGGCGCTGGACAGCGGCTTTACCTCGTTGATGTTTGACGGCTCGCGCAAGCCGCTGAGCCAGAATATTGACGAGACGGCCGCGATTGCCGAGATGGCCCATGCCGCAGGGATTTCATGCGAGGGCGAGATCGGCTTTGTCGGCTATTCCGGCGGCGAAAACTCGGCAGGAACTGATCCGGCAGAGGCCGCGCGTTTCGCATTGCAAACGGGCGTTGACGCGATGGCGATTTCGGTTGGCAATGTCCATTTGCAGCAGGATAAGGAAGGCGGCCTTGATATCGCGCGCATCCGTGCGATTGAAGCGCTGACACAGGTGCCGCTGGTTATTCATGGCGGGTCGGGCGTGCCGCTGGCACAAAGGATCGCGCTGGCGCAAGGCTCTCAAATCTGCAAATTCAACATCGGAACCGAGCTGCGTATGGCCTTTGGTGCAGCGCTGCGCGAAGCGGTGAACAGTGATCCCACGCGCTTTGACCGTGTGTCCATTTTGAAAGAAACCCATGCGCCATTGGTCGAGGCGACCCGCGGCGTGCTGCGCGGCTTCCTCGCCGCCCCTAAAGGATGAATGAGATGTTAAGAATTGGGCTTTTGGGCTGTGGTCGCATCGGGCAGGTGCATGCGCGGTCGATCAAAGGCATCACAGGGGCGAAGGTTATTGCGGTGTCGGATGCGTTCGAGGCTTCGGCGCAGGCATTGGCAGATGCGGCGGGCGCGCAGGTTCGCAGCACCGAAGCAATCATCGCCAGCGCGGATATTGATGCCGTGGTTATCGGCACACCCACCGATACGCA
>JBLIGH010000120.1:0-8595 GCA_047636855.1 Pseudorhodobacter sp. | reverse complement strand
CCACGGTGCCCGAACCGATCAACAAAATCTTACGGCTATCTTTGCGCGCAAGCTTCTTGGCGGCCAACAAACTATCGCCCGCCGTTTTCCATTTGGTGAGCAGATGAAAATCGACAAGTGCCTCTAACACACCGGTTTGATCTGCATAAAGCGTCACGGCCCCATTCACCGAAGCCAGGCCATGCGCGCCGTTCCCGGGGAAAATCGTCGCGCATTTCGCCAATTGCCCCAGCCCATCGATCCAGGCGGCGCGGTTCAGCAAGGTGTCTTGGTCGCGGTACAGCAGACTATCAACCACTTCGGCCTTCGGCAGGTTATGCCCTGCCACCAGCGCATCGGTCAGGGCGTGCCAATCCGACAGGGCGTCGGCTTCGGCTGGAACGATTTCAAGGCTCATGGCAATGCTTCCTTTGCAGTCAACAGGCCCACACGCACCAGCGTATCGGCCCAGCCTTGCGGCGTGGTGAATAAATGTGTCTGCCAACCTCGTACCGTGGCAACCTCGATGTTTTCAGCGCGGTCATCGGCAAATAAAAGGCGCGACGGTGCATGACCCCAATCGGCCTCGACAGCGGTATAAATCGCAGGGCTGGGTTTCGTGACACCCATCCGACCCGAGACATAAAGCCGGTCAAATTCGTTCAGGAAATCATATTGCGTCTGGGCATAGGCAAAGGCGTCATCGCCAAAATTGGTCAGCGCGAAAACCGGAATGCCTTTGGCGCGCAACTGGCGCAGCAATGCGATCGAATGCTCGATCCGGGGCGCGGCAAGGTCGATCCAACGATCATACCACCAACGAATTTCCACCGTCCATTCGGGGTGCTGATCGGCCGTCTCATAGATGGTTTCGCGAAAGAGGCCACCAGCATCGACACGCTCGTTCATGGCATGCAGATCGACTGCGGCAAACAGCGCCTCGCGCCGCGCGCGGCCAATCCGTGCATCGTAATAGCGTTCGGGCTGCCAATGGATCAGCACATTGCCGATATCGAAAATTACCGCCTCTGGGCTTTGCATCGCTGAGCTTAATCCTTTTCGGGGTTTGCGGTTCCGCCAAGCGCTGTCAGTCGCAAACTGCCGGGTGCGGCGGCATTGGGCGGCGGTTCCGGGTTGGCCCGTGTTTCACGCCAGACCACAAATAACCCCGCACCGCAAATCAACGCAATGCCAATCCAGGCGAAAGGTTCTGGCCATTCGCCAAACACCAGCAGACCCCACACAATTGCCAAGGGCATCGCGATATATTCGAACGGGGCCACGATCGCTGCCGCGCAATTACGGTAGGCTTGCGAGATGAAGAACCCGCCAAAGGTGCTGGCGATCCCCAGCACCACAAAAATCAACAGATCCGACTGCGCAGGCCATTTCCAAGCCCGCAGCAAAAAGGCCAGTGACACATCGTCTTGATTGGCAAAAGCACCGTGACCCAAAGCCAAGCCACTGATAATACAGACAATTGCGAATATAAACTGTGTGTAGAAGGTCATCGTCAACGCGGTTTCGGTGCCACCCATCTTGCGTGTCATCATATGCAGCATTGCATAGCTAGAGGCGGCAAACAGCGGCAGCAACATCGCCGGTTGAAAAAGCCCCGTGCCAGGTTGCAGCATCACGATCACGCCCAGCATCCCCACGCCCACGGCCGCCCAGCGCCTTGGCCCGACAGTCTCGCCCAAAATCGGCACGGATAATGCGGTAATCAGCAAGGGCGCGACAAAAAACAGAGCAACGGCATTGGCCAAAGGCAGGGCCGCAAGACCCAGAAAGAAACACAAGTTAGAGGTGACAACAAATGCCGCCCGCAACAGATGCAAATGCAAAACCTTGGTTCGCAGGGTCGAAAACCCACCCTGAAACGGCAACATAAACGCCAGCACCACGACCAACCCGATTCCCGAGCGAAACAGCACAATCTGATGCAGCGCATACCCACCGCTGAGGAATTTAATCGCCGTATCATTGATTGAAAAGAACAGTGATGCGCTCATCGCGCTGGCAATGCTCAGCAAAACCAAGCGGCGGTCAATTGTAGCAACGTGTGTCATACCGGCAGTAATCCCCGTCCCGTGCGCCTTGTCTATGCTTTAGGCGACATCAAAGCAACTTTGCCGCGCGAACCAACCGCTCTAACCCCTCCAGAAACCGCGAGCGGTCTGCCTTGGAAAAAGGTCGCCCGCCGCCTTGCCGAAACGGATCAGCGCTGCGCAGATCCGTCATCAAATCGCGCGTGGCCAAAACCTGTCCGATGTTGCGGCCATGCAGCTCGTCGCCATTGTGCTTGATAACCTTGGCGCCTGCTGCGACACATTTCGCGGCCAAGGGGATGTCGCCCGTCACCACCACATCGCCGGGACCGCAGCGATCTGCGATCCATTTATCCGCCTCGTCCGGCCCGTCAGCAACAAAGACACTGTCGACCAAGGGGTTGGCCGAGGGCCGAATACCCCCGTTGGACACCAGCACCATCCGCATCGCGTGGCGCGTCGCCACCCGTTCCGCCTCGGCCTTCACCGGGCAGGCATCCGCATCGATATAAATAGCCGGCAAGCGGCGGGTATCCTCAGGCATAAAGCGCCTCAGAGTGGAAGCCGATGTGATCTTCCATGAAGGTCGAGACGAAGAAATAACTGTGGTCATAGCCTTTCTGCATCCGAAAGTTGACATTCTGGCGCGCCGCGACCATTGCCTCGGACAAGGCCTCTGGTTTCAGCAGATCCAAAAACTGATCTGACGCGCCTTGGTCAATCAAGATCGGCCCATCAAAGCCGCGCTTCTTCATCAGCAATGTCGCATCATGCGCGGCCCATTTGCTTTCATCCGGCCCCAGATAAGCCGCGAACTGTTTGCGCCCCCAATCCGAAGCTGTTGGGTTGGCAATCGGTGCGAAGGCCGAAACCGAACGGAACCGCCCGGGCAGGCTCATCGCGATGGTCAAGGCGCCATGCCCACCCATCGAATGTCCCATAATCGCTTGGCGGCCTTCATCCAGTGGATAGGCGCTGAACAACAGATGCGGTAATTCTTCACTAATATAATCCCACATCTTGAAATGCGGCTCCCAAGGCGCTTCGGTTGCATTCAGATAGAAGCCCGCGCCTTGACCCAGATCATAGGCTTTGTCATCGGCAACGCTGGCCCCGCGTGGGCTGGTATCGGGGAAAACCAGCGCCACACCATGCTGGGCGGCCCAGCCTTGGGCACCCGCCTTGGACATTGCGTTTTCATGGGTGCAGGTCAGCCCAGACAGATACCAAATCACTGGCACGGCCTCATGCTCTGCCTCTACGGGCAAAAACAGACCGAAAGTCATATCGCAGCCGCAAACTTCCGAGGTATGGCTATAGACACCCTGAACGCCGCCAAAGGCCCGATTTTCCGAGATGGTTTTCATCGTCAATTCTCCTTCGCCCGGCGCGTCAAACAGACACTAGGGCAATCACATAGGTAACGGTCAAAATGCTGACCACTGTCGACAATAGGATCGACGCAGAAACACGCTGCGGTGCGACCCCAAAATGTTGGGCCAGCATGTAAACATTGCCAGCCACGGGTAAAGAGGCCGCCGCAATCATCACCGCTGCAGCCTCGCGCGGGACGTCAAACAGCACCAAAGCCGCGAAAGCGACCGCCGCCGGATGCAGCACCAATTTGCAAAAACTAAGCCAACCCGCAACGGCCATCCGCTCTGCCGAACGGGCTGCAAGCGAGGCACCAATGGCAAAAAGCGCGCCGGGTGTCGCCGCCGCGCCCAGCAAGGTCAAAAACTCATTGGCGACTTCGGGCACGGGTTGCCCGGTACTTGACCACATCAGCCCAAGCGATATCGAGACAATCATCGGGTTCTTTAACAACCCGGCGCCAAGCAGGCGAAAGATCCCAAAGCTCATCCGACCCAGCCGCAGCGCCGTCATTATCAATGTGATCACCGAAGAGAACACGATCAGATCCGTCGCCAGAATCATCATCATCGGCCCTGCCGCCTGTGGCCCCATCAGCAGCACCAACATCGGGATCCCCAAAAAGCCGACATTTCCGATGATCGCACATTGCGCCTCGATCGCCGCTTCGGCCAGTCCAACACCACGGTAAAGTGCCACCCCCATGGCCAGCAGATAAACCACACAGCAGCCCAGCAGATATGCCGCCATGAATTGCGCATCCCAAATCCCAGCCAGCGACAGGTTCGCTGCAAAGCCAAACAGCATCGCCGACAGCGCGAAATAGAACACGAACTTGGTCAGGCTGGCGGTTGCTTCTTGGGTGAAAAACCGGCTGCGACCTGCGCAATAGCCCAGCCCGATCAGCGCGAAAAACGGCAGGGTTTTGAGCAAGATCGGCAGCATAAAAAGTCCGGGATTAGGTCGCGCTTAGGCTTTCATGCCCGCCTTGCAGATGCAAGGCTTCCGGGTCATTCTGGGGCAATGACACGTTTTGTTTTTCAGTCCTTGCACCAGTCCCAGAATATCGGCGACCGCGCGGCCAGCCCAGCACGCTGGCTCGATTTCGGCCCCAGCACCACCCGCCAAAGTTTTGGCGAGGCGGTCCCGGCTTGCGATATCGCGATATTCGGCGGTGGGCAGGTCTATGGCAAAGCCTGCAAAGCCGCGCTTTATGATGCCCGCAAAGCGCGCCACCGCGTGACATGGGGTATCGGGATGCAAAGCGTGGATCTGCACGACCTGCGCCATATCGCTTTTTCAGCTCAGATCTCGCTGATGGGCTGCCGCGATGCCAATGTGCCGGAAACAATCTATGTGCCCTGCGCCTCTTGCCTCTGCTCTCGGTTTGACGCGGCCCCCGCGCCCGAAAATGCTGTGGTCATTTACAGTCATGGCCATAAATCCGGTGGGATCAACTGGCCCAAGGGTATTGCGCTGATGTCCAATATCGGCGGCACGCTGGCGCAGAAACTGGCCTTCCTCGCCAGCGGCGAGACCGTGGTCACCAATTCTTTCCACGGCACCTATTGGGCGATGCTGATGGGCCGCAAAGTCCTCGCCCTGCCGTTTTCCACCAAGTTTAACGGTTTTGCCCAAATGCCCGCTTTAGCAGATCCAAATGACTGGACCGCAGCATTGCCCCGCGCCTATGCCCTGCCGGGGTATCTAGAGCATTGCCGCAGCGCCAATCATGCCTTTTACGAAAGGGTCATTAACCTTCGCTAACCCGCCCCCATTTTCGCCTGCAACAACCGCAATCCACACTCGCCCCTCATCTGTTCAAAAATATCCCGGGGGGAATTGCCCGTCAGGGCAAGGGGGGCAGCGCCCCCACACGGCGCTTACAACTGCCGCAGCCAGTCGGGTTCAAATTCCACCCGATCACAATCGGCTAACCGCGCCAGACGTTCCAGCGCTTGCTGCAACCTTGCTTGACGCCCCGCCCCCATGGCCACACCCGCCTCTGGCCAAAAGGCCCGCACCCGCAAACACCCTGCATCCCGAAACGCTTTGGCATCAACCCGGCCGATGATCTGCGCACCTTCAAGCACCGGAAAGACGTAATAGCCATATTTGCGCTTGGCCTCGGGCACAAAAACCTCAATCCGGTAATCGAACCCGAACAGCCGTTCTGCCCTGCCGCGGTCACGCAGCGCCGGATCAAACGGCGATAGAATGCGAATGCGCGAGGGCGGCTCGGGCGCATTTGTTGCGGCGTCCAAAGCATCCGGCCGTGCAAAACTACGGCGTGTGGCCCCATCTGCGCCCGTTACCAACACCTCTTGCACGGCACCTTGCATCAGGGCTGTCTGGCACCAAAGCCTTGCATCTGCGGGGGAAATCGCCGCCCAATAGGCCGCAATCTCGCCACTCGTCGCAAATCCCAAACGGTCCAGCGCCGAATTGCACGCCCAATCCAGATGAGCCTGCGCATCGGACTGCGCGCCCAGATGCGAGGCCGGGATCACCCGCTCGGTCAGATCATAGACCTTCTGAAACCCTTCGCGCCGCGTGATCGACAAAACCCCGGTCCGCCACAACCATTCCAACGCGGTTTTAGAGGGGTGCCAATCCCACCACCCGCCTTTGCCCCGCGCTTCACCTTCACCGACATCGGTACAGGTCAACGCGCCCTCTGCCTCGATCCGCCGCAACACAGTGTCAAACTGCGCCTCATAGCCGTCGCGAAACCAACGTTTCCAATTGTCACGCAACCGATCAGCCGAACGGATAAAGCGATGCTGCCAAAACGGGAACAATTGCACCGGCAAGACAGAGGCATCATGCGTCCAATGCTCAAACACCGCGCGGTCCCGCTCTAACAATCGCTTCAGTGCCGCGGGGCGATAAGACTGCCTGCGCGACCACAAGATCATATCATGCGCGCGGGCCACGGTGCGGATGCTGTCCACCTGCACAAAGCCGATCTGTTCGATCAATCCCGCCAGATCCGCGCCTTTGCCCGGCCCGTTTGGCGTTTCCGACAGGCCGTGACGGTGCAAAAACAAGCGACGCGCGGCGGGATTTGAAAGTGTAATCTGGGTCATGCCCGCCACGCTAGCAGTCAAAAACCGCGTGGGAAAGTGACGGGAATGAATAGCCCCTGCACAATATGCAAAAAGCACCAGCCAAGCCTCGCGCTTGCGGGGGTTGGCTGGCGCAAACGTTCAGAATGCAAAGGCCCGGTCTGGTGTGATCCGGTAGACTTCTGCCGCAAGCTTGTTGGTTTTCATGAAACGCGCGATAGAGCTGAAGGTCGCTGTGTAGATCTTGCTGCCATGATCCTGCGTCGTCAGCGCCTTAGACGCGACCGGGGCCAAAAGCCGCTTGAACCCATCGACCTTGATATACTGCGGTTTAAAATGCGCGGCTATATTGGCTTTGATCTTGGCCTTGTCCGAGGTGCCATAAAGACCGGCCATCAACACCTCTAGCGTATGTTCCGTGCAGTTTTGAAATCGGGTGTCATTTGGGTTCGACAGCACCGAATAGCTGCGGTTGTGCAGCGCCTTATAGGTCGGGCTGGTAATGACCTTCAGCAGCTTTTTCTGCAGCCGTGCATCTGGAATGATAATCCCCGCATCCAACCGCTGCGCGCCCGCAAAGAAAGCGGCAGGGCTGTCTTGCACAAGATCGCTGCGCGTGCCGTTCTTGGCTTGCTGGTAAAGGTTATAGACCCGGTAGCCCTGCCCAACGCTGCCATCCGCTAACTTGATCTGCGAATAGACCCAATAGGCCACATGCGTATAGAGCACGCCCGACGGGAGTTTCGACGGGTCGCGGCCCATCCGCGCGACAATGGCGACCTGCACGCCGCGAGCCGCCAGATCTTGCTGCACTCGGTTCGAAAACGTGGCCACTTCAGCTGCGGGCAGCAACGGGTTTCCAGCCTCGCTGCTGCCTGCCATGGCCACAAGGGGTTGCAGGGCGAAAAGCAAAACAAAAATCAGTTTGAACAAACGCATTCTTAAAGCCTCCTCAGGTCAGTCTAGGGTTGGGGCGCCATCGGCTTGCACCCGCTCAATTTTCAGGGGTCGCGCACCGGCATTCGCGATGGCACTGCCCGCAGCAACGCTGCCTGTGCCAATTTCGGCCAGTGCAGCGCCGGTGATAGCGACCGAGGCACCAAGCACGATAATCGGCGCTGCAACCACCACCGACGCCCCCGAGGCAATCGCCACTGATCCGTGGCTAGAGGCCAGAGCACTATGATCAACCGACTGTGCGGAATGTTGACCGCTTGGCCCGGCTGCGGCGGGCGAGACGAAAGCTGTTGTCGCAAGGACCAGCATGAGTGTGCGAAATATCATTTGAAATCTCCATTTATGAACGCCGTTCACTCTGACTAGGGCGCTTGCCGCGCGCCGTCAACAAATTTTGAACACTGTTCATTTGTGACGTGGCGTCACAATAGATCCCCACAAAACTTATGCTGCCCCCCGGCCTACCCCAGAAGCAGGCACGCTTTTTGGCGCAAACAGGTAGCGCGCGGAATTTCGGGGGTCACCAGCGACCGAGGAACCCCTTTTGGCTGGTCGACCCGCACAGCCCCGGCGCAATACACCGATTTTACCCCTTAATGGTCCCAATTTTGACATCTTGCATCCCTAATTGACGTGCGGGTTCAAGGTAAACTTAGCGCGTTTTAAAAATGCCTCGGGAAACAAGCTGAAAGGACAAAAGCCAGTGATCGAAGCCATTATTGCAGGCTTAAAATCCGATGTTGGCAAGTATTCCTTGCCCGTAACTTTTGTACGCGCGCTGCGAAGGGGGCGGATTTTTCCGCAAATCAACGCGCTCCATCAGCTTCGTTCTTCGAATGCATTCCAGCTTCATCTCGAAAGCCTGCACGAGGCTGACACATTGGCTTGCCTGTCGCATCGCCACTATCTGGCGCGCAGCCTGACGCCCGGTCAGCGCGCAAAGGCGGCGTGCTGCCATTATAGCCATGAAGACAGACAGTTTGACGCCGCCTATTTGGCGCAGGTCTATTGCGGCGATGGGTTGCGCCTATGGCAACAGTTCACGGATGATATTCACTACGAAATCCGGCTGATGCCCGGCAATGATGTGCTTTACGAGGGGGCACAAAGCATTGTTCTTTTTGCCAATGGCGGCCGGATCTGCGTGATGTCTTTCACGCTTATTCCCG
>JBLIGH010000119.1:0-8655 GCA_047636855.1 Pseudorhodobacter sp. | reverse complement strand
TGGCATATGGCAATCGACGCCGGGAAAATGGCGGGTCAGCTACGATGAATGGGAGTATTTTCGCCTGACAAAAGGCGTCTCGATCCTCACCGATGCCGAGGGCCATTCCACCACTTTAAAAGCTGGCGATTCTTGGGTGATCCGCCCGGGGTTTTCTGGGATTTGGGAGGTTCTGGAAACAACTGTAAAAGACTATGTCATTAAGCTGTAAGGGTTTCGCTGACGCTGCCCTCTTGGTGCAGCCGCCTTTTTACAGCAATGCGGCTTTAACTGCTCAATTTTCTTTTAGAGGTGCCACGATTGCACTTCGGCACAGTTTTGCGCCACCCTGGATGTAACTGCATCTTAGGCACCAACACGGTAAATCACTAGAACCGCGCTGAAGGTACGGCAAGGCGACGCAGAAGATGCGCCGCCCAAGCCGGTATCAAGCTTTCGCCTAAAGGGCCTTAAAGCGGCACGTTTCCTTGGTCCACGGTCAAGTCAACGGGCGTGGCGTCAAATACCGGAAGCGGGTCATTGGCGATGGCTTCGTCGCTGTAAATCAGCTCTGGGTCGACACGCCGCGCTGGGACTTCCAGGCCACGATTGAAATTTTCCGGGTCAACACGCAGCGATTCCGCTTCGTCACGGACATGGACATTGGTCCCCAGCGGGATCATCTCATACAGCGCAATTATATCTTGGTTGAACATGCGGATGCAGCCAGCCGAGCTGGAATTCCCGATGGATTCCAGATCGTTGGTGCCATGCACACGGTAGAATGTATCGCGCCCCCCCCTGAACAGGTAAAGCGCCCGTGCGCCCAAGGGGCTGCGCAAGCCACCACGGATCCCTCTTGCGAAAGGTCCATAAATCTCGGGCTCGGTGCGCAGCATGTTTTGGGTCGGGGTCCAACCTGGCCACTTCTTTTTAAGCTGGATCGTGCCATTGCCACTAAAGCTGCGCCCGGCACGGCCCGCCCCAATTGGGAAACGCACGGTATTTTGGCCTTCCTGCACGAAATACAAGAATTTCGCATAAGGATCGACGTCAATCGTGCCGACAGGTTGCTCACCCAAATAGGTGCCGGTGATGCGACGGTTCACGCCTTCCAGCAAATGAGGCGGGATGCCTGCCAAAGTGTAGCCACTGTCAAAAACCGGTCCATAATTGGGAACGAACGACGGTGCCGTAACAATGGAGGCGTCGGGCCCTTTGCTTGCGCAGGCTCCGAGTAAAGCTGAACCCGTCAGCGACAGGAAGGAACGGCGGCTTAGGGAGGCGAGGGTCATGGCATACCTTGCAAAAAAACTGAATCACGCTTTCCTAGCATGGGCTTGTGCTTTTGGAAAAGGCCCGGACTTATTATGACCCCAAAGGCGTGCCCAAACGGTCGCAACCTTGGTAAAGTTTCGACAAATCTTCGGCATCATAGCGTGAACACATCCCCCGAAACGACAAAGGCCCCCAAGTTTGCACCTGAAGGCCTGATCGTCTTACCTTTGCAGGGATCAGGGAAGCTGGCCGATCGACCAGAACAAAGTCTCGCCCGAGCTGTCATCAACACCGTCATTATCAGTGACAACAAAGCCTTCACCAGCCGCATCGATGGCAAAGCCCTCGACCTTGTCTGTGGCAAAACCGTTCAGCACCATCAGGTCGGGCAACAAGTCGCGAACCAGTTCTTTGCTGACCAGTGGCAGATCGCCGCCCAGCGCCGCACCGATCATTTCGGATGCTGCAACACGGTAAAGGCGCTTTACGACTGCGGCACTGCCAATCTGGTTGTCCCGCTCGACAATATAGAACCAATCGCCATGTGCGGTGATTTCGGAAAGGCCCATCCAGCCCGCACCCTTAGGTTCTAGCGGGTAACGCACGGCAGACCATGTTTCCTCTTCGATGTTGTAGGCGACCAGTTTGACCTGACCCTTTTCGTCGTCAGCCCATTCGCGCTGAACCGGCATCCAAAGCGTGTCACCGACCTTGGTGATGCCCTCAAAGCCAAAACGCGCCTCGTTGTTCAACAATTCCGCAGGCAGGCCAATTTCTGCTTCGATCTGGCCATCGGCGTTGATGTTATACAAAGCATGCGGGATCACACGGTCTGTGCGACCCTCAGAGGCCACCCAGAAACCGCCCTCGCCGTCCAATGTGATGCCTTCCATATCCAGCTTTTGCGCAGGCGCGCCGCCACGGGTTACGGGTAGGGCATTGGTGATACGAGCAGGTTTGGCTGTGGCATCAATGGTAAAAATCGTTGGCTGAAAGCCAAAGAAGCTATCATTCACGGCATAAAGGATGCCTGGCTTTTCCGCATCCGCCACCAGACCGGACAAAGCGCCCCAGCCGATCAGTGTATCTGCACCCGCCGAGGTGATCATCGGATAGGCCGCAGGCGCGTCTTGCAACTCAAAGATCATGACATGCGCGCGCACGCCGCCATCTTCGACCAAATCAACCTCATTGGCCGTGGCCAACAGGCCGCGCTGCGGGATGGCAACCACGCCTTCGGGGGAAAGACCCGATGGCAGGATCTGCTTCAGCACCGGCGCTGCCGGGTTGGAAACATCATAAACACCGATGGCCGACGCGCGCTCGGCGGCGATAAAGGCCATTGGCACGCCCTCAAATGTGCCGATCTCGACTGTTTCAGGCTCTACACCCTTCGCGTCCGAGCGTTTGTCCGGGTAATGGCCCAACTGCGCCACGGCATATTCAAAGGAGGTGCCGCTTTCGTAAACCACGGCACCGTCTTTGCCCATGATCGTCCAGCCGCGCGAGCCGCCCTCATAATCGCCTTCATTGGCGATGACGACGTGATCGTTGCCAAGCCATTGGATCGCATCAGGCTCGCGCTTGCGGTCTGTTTGGGTCTCGGTAAAGCGGATCGCGCCACGCTCGTCCGTCAGGTCAACATTTTCCAGCGTCACAGCACCGGCCGAGAAATGGCTGGACACGGTGCCATCGGCACCGATGATGACAATGTGGTTGTTTTCTTGCAACGTGACGGCAATTTCACCTGCGTCATTGATGTCGATATATTCCGGCTCTGGGTCAGAGCCCCCGACTTCCGCAAGCCCGGTCACGTCGATCTTCAGCATATTGGCGCAATCGGGCGCACCGTCTTTGATTGGCATTTTGACCACATAGCCTGCGGGCATCTGCGGCAACACGCCATCATTCAGGTCTTCGTCACGTTCGTTTTCAATTGCGATCGCCAGGAAGGAGCCGTCCTTGGATTTGCCAACGGAATCGGGCTGCCCACCAAGATCGCATTCCGCCACGATGGCGCGGGTGGCCAGATCAATACTGATCAACTTGCCCGATGGGTTGGTGAAGCTTTCCGAGGTGTCGACCGCCGAAAACGCATGGTTGCCGATGATAACGGCCGTTGTAGGCTCGCCGCCGACATCAATATTGCCCAATGCTTTGGGGGCTTTCGGATCGGTGATATCGACCAGACCGATCACGCCCAGCGGGCTGTCGGTATAGACCAGCGTCATGCCATCTTCCGAGGCTGCGATAATCTCGGCGCTGGTTTCGCGCGCTTTATCTTCGCCTGCGGCCATGTTGTCTGGCGTGGCAAAGGTAGCGATCCGGTTGAAGTTCATTTCTGCCATTGCGGGCATAGCTGCCGCCAAGCTCAGAACAGAGGTCAGGCCGATAAGCCGGGTTTTCATAATGCGTCCTCATATGGGGGTCTGTCCCCCAGAGGCATGCAAAGGAAAGGTCACAAGCAGGCAAAGGCAATATGACAGTTTTGTTAAATCCAGCCGGATACTGCAGAATTGCGGTTAAAGTCGTCGTTTTGCCAAGACATCGCCGCCGCGTGCTTCGCTGATCCGGGCGATGGCCTCGGCCACGGGTTCGATCACTGTGGCCATGAAATGACCGTTGGCATGAATCATCGAATTGGCATCAATCATCATCCCGACATGGCGCTTCCAAAACACCAGATCGCCGCGCTGCAAAGCCTCTTCGGGTGCTAACTCTGCGCCCAGTGATTGCTGCAAATCGCTGTCGCCGGGGCAAGGCTTGCCGCACGCCATCATGGCGGCCTGTACCAACCCGGAACAATCGATGCCCACAAAGCTATTGCCGCCCCAAAGATAAGGCACCCCCAGAAACAGCCCCATAACCTCTACCGGCTCGTCATACCAACTGCCCAGCATCTGCAAATGGCCAATGGGAATGTAGCCGTGCGGTGTTTGCGCAAATGCGCCAGTTTGCCCCAACACTCTGACCCGGCTGCCAAAACTAAGCCAACGGGTCTTTGGCGCTTGAACTTTTGGTTCGGAATAAAGATGAGTGCCGGGGGCCGCGACCCAATGGCTAACGCCGGTGGGCGCACTGACCGAGGCCTCGGTCAGATAGCCGCAATAGCCGTCTTTGCTGGCACGCCCAAAGGCATAGCCTTCATGCAGCTCCAAAACCTCAAACCCTTCGCCCAGCAGCAACTGGCGGGCACGCGCACCGTCTGGCTCTGCCAACAAATCCGCAACCGGCAGCGCAACTTCTGCGGCGATAACATCCCCATAAGCAGGGGCCTCGATCTGTCCTTGCAATGCGATATCCGCAATGCGCTCGTTGGCCAATGTCAAGCGACGGTCCATCATTTCACCTCCAGTTTCAGCATTTCAGGCAAAGCCTCTAGCAACGCCCTTGTACCTTGACCGACACCACCTTTCGGACGGGCAGGCGCGTCGCTGGGTTGGTGGCCATAAATATCAAAATGAATATAGCGCGGATTATCGACAAAACGGCGCAAAAACAAAGCCGCTGTGATCGCCCCCGCGAAACCGCCCGGGGGCGCGTTATCCAGATCGGCAATGCCGGGTTCGATCATCGCCTCGTATCCCGGCCACATCGGCAATTGCCAAACCGGGTCACGCACCAGTGCGGCTGCAATGCTCAAAGCGCTGGCAGCTTCGGCATCATCCGTGAAAAAAGGTGCCAGATCGGGGCCGACGGCCACACGAGCGGCCCCCGTTAACGTCGCCATCGACACGATCAGATCGGCACCGTCCGTATCGGCCAAAGCCAAAGCATCGGCCAAAACCAAACGGCCTTCTGCATCGGTATTGTTCACCTCAACCGTCAAACCTTTGCGCGAAGTCAGAATATCTTTGGGCCGCATCGCCGATGCGGAAATCGCGTTTTCAACCGCAGGTACCAAGACGCGCAACTGCAAGGGCAAGCCCAGGGCCATGATCATGCGCGCAAGCCCCATGACCGCCGCCGCACCGCCCATATCCTTTTTCATCAACGCCATATTGGCCGCGCCTTTGATATCCAGCCCGCCCGTGTCAAAGCAAACACCTTTGCCCACCAATGCCAGACGTGGCCCAGTGTGCCCCCAACGCATATCCAACAAACGTGGCGCACGGTCCGAGGCCCGCCCAACGGCGTGAATCATCGGAAAATTCTGCGCAATCAGCGCGTCACCGGTCACGACACTGACCTCGGCTTGAAATTCAGCGCCCAATGCGCGGAACGCGGCTTCAAGCTCTTGAGGCCCCATGTCAGAGGCCGGCGTGTTGATCAAATCGCGCGTCAGCCATTCGCCAGCCGCAATCGCCTCGATCCGCGCCGCATTCACGGCGTCGGGACAAACCAATTCTGCCTGTGCTTTTTCGGTCTTGTCGGCGCGGTAGCGATCAAAGTGATATTGCGCCAGAAGCCAACCCAATGCCGCCTCTTGCTGTTCGGCATCATCCAGATCCCCTTGCATGCGCCAAGCCCCCACGGGCAAAGCAGACGCCGCCCGCGATAGCGCGAATCGCGCGCGCGTGCGGGTTTTGGGCGTGCCATAGCCGATGACCGCCGAAGTTATACCGCCATCAGCACCTGGCAGCACCCGCATGTCCCCCAAGCCCGCCTTAAACCCCGTTTCTGTACACCAGCGTTGAACTGCTGCGGGCTGGTTTGCCTGCCAATCCGAAAGATCTGCGGCAGAGACGACATGTAGAATACGGGCGACGGCCCCTTCGGGGGCAAATTTTGGCGGCATTATAGGCTCCAATAACGCTATTTGCCCTGAACCTACGCTTTCCAGCCACGCCTGCAAGAGGCGCGGCCAGACAAAACCATGCCATAGCTCAAACCGCAGCCATCAGCGCGATTGATCCCGTAAACCGCTTTCGGTTGACAGTGAACATTCTGCGACCCGCATAAACCGCGCCCAGACAGCCGCAAAAGCGACATCAGCCGGTCTTTCCAGACAATCGCGCACATCATTGGCCACGACCCCAAGTGAGACCATACCAAGTTGATCAGACATGCGGGATAAGCGTCGAAGCTGACGCGACAAATCGGTCAAGTCATGCGCCCGCACCTGACGGACCAAACCCGCCATCGTCAGAGCCAGTTCGGCCAGCGCCCGATTAACGACCTCTTCGGCGGCCTGCGTTCCCATTGTCCGATACATAAGGGCAACGGGTTCTGAATCCTGTCGCACCCTGTCCTTTGGCCGTAAAGCCATGATAACTGCTGTCATGAAACCCAAACCTCCATTCACACCCAAGGACAGCTTGCGCCAAAGGTGCTGAAGAAAAGGTTGCTGCCAAAGACCGAAACCTATCGAACTTTCGGAAGATACGATTTAAATCTGCGCGAAGACCAGATCGGAGCCCGTTATGAACCAAGCCAAAGTGTTGCCCGCCTACCTGATCCAGCGCTACCAGGGCTGGAAAGCAACGACCTACCGCGACAATCGGGCTTGGTACAGGCGCCTTGCTGAAAGTGGCCAGCACCCAAGGGCGATGGTCATTTCGTGCTGCGACAGCCGGGTGCATGTCACCTCGATTTTCGGCGCAGATGAGGGCGAGTTTTTCATTCACCGCAATGTCGCAAACCTCGTCCCACCCTATAACGCAGATGGCGAATTTCACGGCACATCGGCGGCGGTTGAATATGCGGTCTTAGCGCTGAAAGTTGCGCATATCGTCGTGCTGGGCCATTCCAATTGTGGCGGGGTCAAAGGGTGTCACGACATGTGTTCCGGCCTTGCACCCGAATTGGAAGAGCGCTCTAGCTTCGTTGGCCGCTGGATGGACATTCTGCGCCCCGGCTTTGAGCGGATAAAGCACATCAACGAGGCCGATCGCACCCGTGCGCTTGAAAAAGAAGCGGTGATCGTCAGCCTTGAAAACCTGATGACCTTTCCCTTTGTTAGGGCTGCGGTCGAGGATGACCGATTAACGCTGCATGGCCTCTGGACAGATGTCGGCGAAGGTGATTTGGAACAGTATGACCCTGCGCAAAGCGGTTTTGTCGGCGTATAAGCGTCGGAAGGGCGGAAGCGAGAAGGACGGTTATACATGCAAGAGATCCTGAGTATCGCGGCAAGCAATCTTCTGTCCCCAGTGATCTTATTCTTCGTGCTTGGTCTTGCTGCCGCATTTGCCCGATCTGATCTTAGCGTGCCCGAAGCTGCGGCAAAAGCGATGTCGCTTTATCTGCTTTTCGCGATCGGCTTCAAAGGCGGCGTCGCCGTTTCAGGGCATGGCATCGATCTGCGCCTGGTCGCAACGCTGATCGCAGGCGTGGCGTTGTCATTTGCGCTGCCATTGCTTGCCTTTGGGTTGCTGCGTAAAATGACACTGCTTTCCGTGACAGACGCGGCTGCGGTCGCGGCCCATTACGGATCGATTAGCATCGTGACCTTTGTCACTGCGACCTCTGTTTTAACCGCGCGTGGTATCGAGTTCGAAGGCTATATGGTCGCAGTTGCCGCCGCAATGGAAGCCCCCGCCATCGTCTCGGCGCTTTGGCTGGTGACACGTGGCGGCAAGGCCCAAACCAGCGATGGCGATCTGTGGCGCGAAATTTTGTTGAATGGCTCTATCGTGCTGCTGGTCGGGTCGTTCTTGATCGGGGCGATTACCGGTGGCAAAGGTTTGCAAGAAATTCAAAGCTTTATCGTGTCGCCGTTCAAAGGGGTTTTGTGCCTGTTCTTGCTGGATATGGGCTTGATCGCGGGGCGCGGCCTGCGTCAATCGCGCGGGACGATGACTGCACCATTGTTTGTGTTCGGCATGATCATGCCCTTGCTAGGGGCCTCGCTTGGCCTTCTGGCAGGGCTGGCCATTGGGCTGTCGACAGGCGGCGTGGCGCTTTTGATGGTACTGTCCGGCTCTGCCAGCTACATCGCCGTTCCCGCAGCAATGCGTGTGGCCTTGCCAGAGGCGAACCCCTCAATCTATCTGACGCTTTCGCTGGGCGTCACATTTCCCTTCAACCTAGTGATCGGCATTCCGCTTTATGTGGCGCTTGCTGGCGCATTGACCGGAGGCTAACCCATGACAGGCACACCCCAAACCCACGCAGCCAAGCGGGTCGAGATCATTATCGAAGCCCCGATGGAAACCCGCTTAACCCGCGCCTTGACCGAAGCGGGGGTGACCGGTTTTACCGTGCTGCCCGTACTGGGTGGATCGGGTCAATCGGGCCGGTGGAGCCGTGAAGGACAAGTTGGACGGTCCGGCATGGTTGCCGTGATCTGCCTGATCCGACCAGAGCGGCTCGACACCTTGTTAGAGGCGGCCTTTGGTGTGGTGGAACGCCATATCGGCGTCGTCTCGGTCAGCGATTGCCTTGTGATGCGGGCCGAACGGTTTTAAGCCGACATATCGCCCGTAACGACAAAGCCATGGCCCTTCGGGCCTCGAG
>JBLIGH010000118.1:0-8724 GCA_047636855.1 Pseudorhodobacter sp. | reverse complement strand
GCGATGGTGTAGACCCCGCGCCCTTCCCCAGCTACGTAGTCACGACCCTCCAACCGGGTGTTCAGCACCTTGTAAAGCCGCTTGCCTTCAGTCGAATACCGCTCTTCTGCGACGGTGGAGAGACCGACATTGTATTTGACGAAAAAATGCACCTGCCCCAACATCGGACCCAAGCCGCCCATTTGCCACATCAGCCATTCGACCATGCGCCAATATTCGGAGCCCTTGACTTGGAACCGGTCATATTTATCGGCGAGGTACATCATGATGGCACCGGTCTCCATCAGGTGGATACCGGTTTCATGGTCGACAATCGCAGGGATACGGTTGTTCGGCGCGATTTTCAGGAACTCGGGCGCGAACTGCTCTCCCTTAGAAATGTCGATGGGCATGACCCGATACTCGACGCCCAGCTCCTCTAGCAAAATAGAAACCTTGCGCCCATTCGGCGTCGTCCACGTGTAAAGGTCGATCATTTGGTGTCCTCGATCAGATTTGTCCGGTTTTTTGGCAGTGCTGCGCCCAACCAGAGCGTACTGCAAATTAATATCGCCTTTTTGCCCCGACAGGAAAGCACAAAATCATCCATTTCAGAAAAAAATGGTCGACCTTTGGTATCGAATTTAAGGGCACCACACGGCTGATCAACTCCACTATTTTCAAAAATAATGCTGTATTTTCAAATATTGTCTAGATTTTCTTTGGCATCCTCTGATAATTGGTGCATCTTTGCTGAGTCTTGTCGATTTGGTTAACCAATACGGAGTGACGACAGAACATGACCGAACGGGTACACGCTTTGAACGTTCCTGTCGCTGATTGGACCGGGGTTACCACCTCCAGCGCCATGCCGATTCCCGCTGAAATGCTGGCCTGGGTTCTGGGGGATCCAGAACAGCTTGCGCTGCAATCCAAGCCCGTGCCCGTTCCGGGAAAGACCGAGGCGCTGATCCGCATTGATGCGGTCGCGATCTGCGCCACGGATCTGGAGGTGTTGAAATACGGAACCCCTGCCCTGATCGAGGGCGGGCCGCCGTTCAACAAGGGCTTCACCCCCGGCCATGAATATATGGGAACCGTCGCAGCCCTGGGACCAGGGGTGGACGAGTTCAAGATCGGCGACCGGGTCACCGTCGAAATCCATGCAGGCTGTGGCCAATGCAAGCGCTGCCGCATGGGCATGTATACCTCGTGCCACAATTACGGCCTGAATTACGGCGACCGCAACAAGGGGCACCGGGCCAACGGTTTCACCACCAACGGTGGCTTTGCCCAATATGCGATCAACAATATCAATACATTGATCAAAGTGCCTGACGCGATGTCGGACGAAGAGGCGACACTGGTCGTGACCGCCGGCACGTCGATGTACGGGCTGACCGAATTGGGGGGGCTGGTTGCGGGTGAAAGCGTCGTCGTGATTGGGCCGGGGCCGATCGGTCTGCTGGCCGTCGCCGTCGCCAAGGCCTTGGGGGCCTCACCGGTGATCCTTGTGGGCACACGCGAAAACCGCAATGCAATCGGGCTGAAATTGGGCGCGGACCACACCATCGACGCCCGTACCGAAGATGTCGTGGCCCGGGTCAAGGAACTGACCGACAAGGGCGCCGATTATGTCATCGACTGTGCAGGCACCGAAACGACGGTCAATCAGGCGGTTCATATGACCAATCGTGGCGGGCGGATCTGTATGGCAGCTTTTCCCAAAAAGGCGGTGTCCTTCGATCTGGGCGCGTTGGCGGTCAATAATATCTATCTTTACGGCATCAGGGGCGAAGGGCGTTCGGCCACGCACCGCGCCATGGCCTTCATGGCCGACAAACGTTTCGATGCGCGCCTTGTGCACACACATACATTCCCAATTGCCGATCTACCGACGGCGTTGCGCTATGCGCGCGACCGGGTGGATGACGCAATCAAGGTTGTCGTGTCGATGCGCCAACCCACAGAATCTGAAGAAGAAACCGCAAAAATTGCCTCCAAGCAGGCTGGATGAGAGGCACCCAATCATGACCAAAGCCAGACGCGGCATTTATGCCGCCGCAGTATCGCCCTTCAATTCTGACGGCTCCTTGAACGCCCAAAAACTGCTGGGCTATTGCCAGCATCTGATGTCGCCCGCCGGTGGTTGCGACGGCGTGGCCCCCACCGGCACAACGGGCGAAGGTGCCTCGGTTCCGATGTCCGACCGTCTCACCGTGCCGGGCGTATTCGCCGAGGCAGGGATTGAAGCGGACCGGGTGATTTTTGGCACCGGTGCGCCCTCGGCCCAAGATTGCGTGGCCCTGACCCGCGCTGCGACCGATGCAGGCTATCTTAACGTGCTGGTCCTGCCGCCTTATTACTACAAGAACCCCAGCGACGACGGGCTTTTTGCCTATTACGCCAATCTGGTCGAAAAGATCGGCCGCGACGATTTGCGAATTTATCTGTATCATTTCCCGCAGATGACCATGGTGCCCTTGTCGACCACATTAGTTAATCGGCTCCGCACCACGTTCGGGCCTATCATCGCCGGACTAAAAGACAGCAGCGGTGATTTTGAACAATCGCGGGCCTTTGTCGAAGCGACGGGCGGCGTGGCAGAAGACTTCGATGTGCTGCCCTCGTCCGAGGCGATGCTATGGGACGGTTTGTCCATCGGGACCGCCGGAATTGTCTCGGGCTCGACCAATGCGTTTGGGGCCAAGGTGCAAGCCGCGTTCAAAGCCGCCGAAGGCCCTGCGCGCGATACTGCGATGATTGCTGTGCGCAAGGCCCGTGCAATGGCCGGGAAGTACCCGCTGATGTCGGCGATGAAAACGATTGAGGCCTGGCGCAGTGGCGATGACGAATGGCTGCGCATGGCACCGCCGCTGATGCCTCTGACATCAGACCAAAAAACTGCATTGCGTGCCGATCTGGATGCGCTGGACGCGACCCCGGCCCACGCCGAGGCGCAATAAGACAGGCCGTCATCCGGCAAACAAGACCATTGGGTAAGGCGACATCAAGATCGGCAAACCCAAAGCTCGCCTGGAAACAGGCCCTTTTGGGAGGAAGTTATGAAACATCTGATAAAATATACCACAACTGCGGCCTTACTTTGCGCCACTGCCACGGTGGCGCTGGCAGAAGATATAACGTTGCGCATCGGCTCGGGTCATCCGCCCGGGGTTGTTTATGCCGGTCTGATGCAGACCTTTTTCCAAGCCGAGTTGAAAAAGCGCGTCGAAGAGCGGACCGACCACACCCTCAACTTCGTCGAAGGCTATTCGGGATCCATCGTCAAGGTCACGGAAGTGCTGGAGGGCGTTCAGGACGGGATCATCGACATCGGCGGCATGTGCTTTTGCTTTGAGCCGTCGAACCTGCCGCTGCATGCCTTTCAGGTGATGCTGCCCTTTGGGACCATGGACCCCGAACAATCCCTGAAAGTCGCACAAGAGGTCTATGCCGAAGTGCCCTATCTGACGGACGTGTTCAGCGACAAGTTCAATCAGGTGCTTCTGTCCCGGATCGCCGATGGCGGCTATAATCTTGGCACGTCTTTTGCTTGGGAAGATTTGTCTGACCTTGAAGGTCAAAAGATCGCCGGTGCCGGGCTTAACCTGAACTGGCTGGAATATGCAGGCGTCTCGCCGGTGCAGTCGTCGCTGGCGACCGCCTATACCGAGATGAAGACGCATGTGTATGAAGGCTGGATCATGTTCCCGTCGGCTTGGGTCAACCTCAAACTGTACGAGCCGGGACCGTTTTACACCCTGATTGGCTTTGGATCGATGACTTGGCACGGGCTGACCATCAACAAAGACACTTATAACGCGCTGCCCGACGACTTCAAAGTCATCTTGCACGAGGTCGCCGCGGAATATGAGGCTCAGACCGGCTCTGTCAATGCGTCGGAATATGACCGTTTGGTCACCGAGCTGCGCAGCACCATCACGGTCAACGAAATCGCGCCCGAGGTTCGCAAAGCCTGGGCAGAATCATTGGCAGAATGGCCCCAAAAGCAAGCCGATATGCTGGACGCCGAGGGCCTGCCAGCCAGCCAAGTGTTGAACCTTGTGCTCGAACGGGCTGAAGCCAACGGCTACGCTTGGCCAGTTCGTTACGGCATCAAGTAATCCGCGACCAAGCACACCGGCTTGCGTGCCGGTGTGCTTTGCCCCCTCCAATGCGAGGCTACCATGGCTCTGATCCGTTTCACCGACCGGTTGACGAAGTTCTTGATGATTTTTGGCGCGATCTGGGCCTTTGTTTTATGCTTTTTCATCCTGTCCGACATCATCTGCCGGGCGCTAAACCTGCCCATCTCAGGCACCAAGGAAATAGTTGCGAATTCCGTGGTGATGATCGTGTTCATGCAAGTCGGATTCGCGGTGCGAAGCCAGTCCATGCTCAGGGCCGACTTTTTGGTAGAGCTGCTGCCTGAACTCTTGCAAAAGCTGCTGTTGATTTTCGCGCTTTTGCTGGGGGCTGCGTTTTTCCTGTTTTTACTTAAGGCCGGGATCAAACCGGCGCTGCGCTCCTTTGCCAATGGTGAATTCGACGGTGAAGGCGCCCTGCGCGTGCCAGTTTGGCCCGCACGCTTCGCCATACTTCTGGGCGGTGGCCTTGCAGGCGTGAATTACCTGTTGCTGTCTTTGGTCGAGATCTTCGGCCTACGAATTGAACGTATGGACCTTTGAAGATCGGAGCGCAGTGTGTTTGACGTATCGACGGCAGTTTTGATCATCGTTTTATTGTTGGGTCTGGTGTTGCTGGGCGTCCATGTGGCTGTGGCCCTTGGCGTGACCAGCGCCGTAGGCATTTACATGGTCACCGGAAAGCTGAGCATCGTTGAGGCGATGCTTGCCTCCACATCCGCCGAGGCGCTGCGCGATTTCACCTTCGCGGTCATCCCGCTTTTTATGCTGATGGGCGAGTTTATAGGCAGGTCAGGTGCGATCACCGACATCTATGTGGCGATCAACAAGGGGTTGCGCCGCATCCCTGCCCGTCTGGCCATTGCGACCGTGCTGGGCAACACCGTTTTTTCCTTTGTGACAGGCGTCTCCATCGCCTCGGCGGCCGCGTTCAGCCGCATCGCGTACCCCGAGATGAAGGCGCATAATTACAATCGCGGTTTTGCCCTAGGCACCATTGCGGGGTCAAGTTGTCTGGGCATGCTGATCCCGCCCTCGGTGCTGATGATCGTTTGGGGGATTTTGACCGAGCAATCGATCGGGCGTCTGTTTTTGGCGGGCGTGTTGCCGGGCGTGTTGCTGGCCACGATGTTCATCCTCTATATTTTCGGGATCGCGATCTTGCGACCCGAAATGGTGGGGGAAGGCGCGGCCCATGTCGATGAGGTGCGCGTCGAAGGCGGACTTGATACCGAAAAGGCTGAATTGGCGTTCCGGTCGCTGCTTGTCTCAATGATCGGCGTCGGCGGGATCATCGCGGGGGTGCTTGGCGGGATCTGGTGGGGGCTGTTTACACCCACCGAAGGGGCGGGTGCCGGGGCGGCCTTCGCGCTTATTCTGGCGCTGATCAAGGGGATGAAATGGCGCGGCTTTGTCGATGCCATCTATTCAGTCGGCAAAACAGCGGCACCGATCCTGATCTTGCTTTTGCTGGCCGCACTGTATTCGCGCACATTGGCGATGACCGGCGTGACCTCGGCAATTCGCGGGTTCTTTATCGAGTCCGGGTTGCACGCTTGGCAGGTTTTGGGGATCATCGTGTTGATCTGGTTCGTGCTTGGCATGATCATCGACTCAATCTCGATCATGCTGCTGACGGTGCCCATTGTCGAACCGGTTGCAATGGCCTTTGGGTTTGATCAGCTTAGCTTCGCCATCGTCGGAATCATTGCGATTGAGGCGGGCCTTTTGACGCCGCCCTTCGGCCTTTTGGTCTATACCGTCAAGGCCGCCATCCAAGACAACGAGGTTGGCGTGCAACATATCTTTGCGGCATCAATCCCCTACTGGATCATCATGCTGTTCGCCGTGCTGTTGATCGTGGTCTTTCCACAAATCTCTAACTTTCTGCCAAATGCCATGTTCTAGCGCCGTTACCGAAGGAGACCCAACCATGCCCGCCTATTGGATTGCCAGATCTGTTATCTACGACCCCGTTGCCTACAAACGCTATACCGACCTCGTGCCCGGCATCATTGCCAAACATGGTGGCAAAGTGCTGGCACGCGGTGGCAATTTTCAGATCATGGAAGGCCCGGAAAAGTTCAAGCGTTTCGTGATCATCGAGTTTGCGACGATGGCGGCGGGTGTTGCGTGTTTCCAATCCGAAGAATACGATCGCGCCGCGCGCCATCGACGCGAAAACGCTGCAGGCGAGGTCGAGACAGTGATGCTCGACGCCGGTGAATTTACGACATAATCAAATGACAGGATGCTCAAAGTGAAAACGACACGCGTAATGATGCACAGCCAAGGCGCACCCGAGGTCATGCAGCTAGAGGATTTCGAACTCGGCGCGCCGGGGGCGGGCGAAGTTCAGGTTGCGCAAACCGCCATCGGCCTGAACTATATGGATATTTATCAGCGTTCGGGTGCCTATAAGATGGCGTTGCCCAGCCCGCTGGGGCTTGAGGCTGCGGGCCATATTCTGGCTGTGGGTGACGGCGTCGAAGGCTTCGCTATCGGTGATCGCGTGGTATATGGCCCGGTTTTGGGTGCCTATGCGGCACATCGCAACGTCCCGGCTGCCCGTCTGGTCAAGATCCCCGATGGCATCTCTGACGAGGTTGCGGCGGCGGTTTTGATGAAGGGTACCACGGCTGAATACCTGCTCAACCGGACCCATAAAGTCAGCCGTGGCGAGAACATCTTGTTCTGGGCCGCCTCGGGTGGTGTCGGCCAGCTGGCCGGCCAATGGGGCGCGCATCTTGGCGCCCGCATGATCGGCGTCACGTCAGGCCCCGAAAACTGCGCGGCGATCAAAACACTTGGCTACGCCGAGGCCATCGACCGCAACAGCGAAGACGTCGCCGCGCGCGTGCGGGAGCTAACGGATGGCAAAGGCGTGCCGGTTGTCTATGACAGCATTGGTGCGGCCAGTTTTGACGCCTCGATTAAAAGCTTGTCGACCTACGGCCTTTTCGTCTCGTATGGTGCCACAACGGGCGAGGCCCCTGCGGTGCCGCCAAGCTTGCTGCAACACAGCGGCTCGCTGTATTTCACCCGCCCGACGCTGGCCGATTATATCAAGCAACGCGCCGATCTGGAACACGCCGCAAGCGAGGTCTTCCGTCTGGTGGCCGAAGGCGTGCTGAGCGTGAACATCAACCAGCGCTTTGCCCTTGGCGATGTGGTCAAGGCGCATCAGGCGCTCGCCGCTGGCACCACAACCGGCTCGACCATTCTGGTGCCATAGCGCGTGGGCCGGTCTTTTTCCAAAGCCCTGGGCCTTGGCGCGTTTCTATGCCTTTGCGCGGGGCTGCTTTTGACCACAAGGGATCAAGTGGGCGCGCGAACGGCCATGGTCTGCGGGTTCGCGGTGCTGTCTTTCGCGACCCGGATCATGCCCGAGGTGCTGACCGTCCTGCTGTGCTTCCTCGCGTTTCTAGCGCTGGGATCCGCCCCGCCCGAGATCATCTTTTCGGGCTTTTCCACCGGCGGCTTCTGGCTGTTGTTCGCAGGGTTGATCATTGGGGCCGCCATAACGCAGACTGGGCTGGGGCAGCAGGTAGCGCGGCGGATTTTTGCGCGAACCGGTACATCCTACCCACGGGCGGTTATCTTGCTGGCGCTCAGTGGCTTGGGTCTGGGACTGCTGGTGCCGTCTGCGATACCGCGGATCATCGTGCTGATGCCCGTGGCGGTTTCGCTGGCCACGACCATGGGTTATGCGACCGGGTCGCGCGGCCAGATCGGATTGGCGATTATCGCCGCGACCAGCACCTTGCTGCCAACCTACGCGATCCTGACCGCCAACCTGCCCACCATCGTGCATTACGGCGCGCTGGAAACGCTTTACGGGATCCAGCCGTCATACGGGCAGTACTTTCTGGCCCAAATGCCGGTCAATCTGGTGCGTTTCGCCTTGCTATTGGCCATGCTGCTGCCTTTCGCCCGGCACAAAGGGGCCAAGCCGCAAACCGGCACGCCTGACCCAGCCATTCCGATGACCGCGCCGCAAATGCGGCTGTTGGGGGTGTTGTGCTTGGCCATTGTGTTTTGGGCGACGGACTCGCTGCACGGCATATCCCCGGCATGGGTGGCCCTAAGCGTGGCTGCTTTTGCACTTTGGCCCGGCGCTGGTTTGCTGGCAAAGGATGCGATGAAAACCAGCGTGGACCTGTCGCCCGCGTTCTTTCTGGCGGGTATTTTCGCGGTCAGCGCCGTTGCGCGCCATGTCGGTCTGGATGTGCTTGTGGCAAATGAACTGATCCCACGGTTGCAGCTGGTCGAAGGTTCGGCGCTGCATGACCTTTATGCGATCACCGGCTTTTCGGTGCTGATATCGCACCTGACCACGGCCCCGGCAGCCCCGGTCATTCTGGCCCCTTTGGCAGGGGCGATGGCCGATGCGACGGGCTGGCCTGTGCTGACAGTTGCCATGGCCCAGATGATTGGGATCGCGACGCCGATCTTGCCCTATCAGGCACCACCGCTGATCGTGGCCATGGCCTTGGCGCATTTTTCGGTGCCCGCATTGACCCGTGTCTGTTTCGGGGTGGCGCTTGGCGTGGCGGTGATTGGCCTGCCGCTGACCTATGTCTGGTGGGGCTTGATC
>JBLIGH010000117.1:0-8758 GCA_047636855.1 Pseudorhodobacter sp. | reverse complement strand
GGATCACACGCAGCATATGTTCGCGGTTGCGGGCATATCCCGAAAACGCCCCCAGCTCGCCCGCCATCTCGGCGGATGTCGCATAAGCAACACCGGTCATCAGCGCGGTCAAAGCACCACACAAAGCACGGCCCTCGGCGCTGTCATAGCCAAAGCCCATATTCATCAGCAAGCCACCGATATTGGCATAGCCCAGACCCAAGGTGCGGAAATCATACGACAGTTGTGCAATTTCCTTGGATGGAAACTGCGCCATCATGACCGATATTTCCAGCGTCACGGTCCAAAGACGCGTGGCGTGAATATAGGCCGCCGCATCAAACTTACCGCCGGTATAGAAGGTCAACAGGTTCATCGAGGCCAAATTGCAGGCGGTATCGTCCAGAAACATATATTCCGAACACGGGTTCGAGCCACGGATCGCACCGTCTTCGGGGCACGTATGCCAAGCGTTGACGGTATCGTGGAATTGGATCCCCGGATCGGCACAGGCCCAAGCGGCGTGGCCAACCTGATCCCACAAATCGCGCGCTTTGATGGTTTTGGCGATCGTGTCGTCTTTGCGGTTGATCAACTGCCAATCGCCGTCCGCCTTGATCGCCTGCAAAAACGCATCCGTCACACGGATCGAGTTGTTCGAATTCTGGCCCGAGACCGAGGAATAGGCCTCGGAATCCCAATCGGTATCATAGGTCGGGAATTCGATGCTGGTATGGCCTTGCTTGGCATAATCCAGCACGCGCTTGACATAGGTTTCCGGGATCGCGACTTTTTTGGCGTCTTTGATCGCGGCTTTCAGACCGGGATTGATCTTTGGGTCATAGGCATCGGCCTCGGCGCCGTCCCAGGATTTGATTGCGGCAAAAAGCGCGTTTAGCTTTTGTGAATGCATTTTGGAGCCAGCGACGATCGACGCCACTTTTTGCTCTTCTATGACCTTCCAGTTGATGAAATCTTCGATATCGGGATGGTCGGCATCCACGATCACCATTTTGGCGGCGCGGCGCGTGGTGCCGCCCGATTTGATCGCACCGGCTGCGCGGTCACCGATTTTCAAAAAGCCCATCAGGCCGGAAGATTTACCGCCGCCCGAAAGCTTTTCGCCCGCACCGCGCAGGCTGGAAAAGTTGGTGCCGGTGCCGGAACCATATTTGAACAGACGCGCCTCGCGCACCCAAAGATCCATGATGCCACCATCGCCCACCAGATCATCTTTGACCGATTGAATGAAGCAAGCATGCGGTTGCGGGTGCTCGTAGGCCGAGGTCGATTTGGTCAACACGCCGCTGACGTGATCAACGTAGTAATGGCCCTGGCTTGGACCATCGATACCGTAAGCCCAATGCAGGCCGGTATTGAACCATTGCGGCGAATTGGGTGCGACCATTTGATTGGCCAGCATATAGCGCATTTCGTCATAATAAGCGCGCGCATCGGACTCTGTGCTGAAATAGCCGCCCTTCCAACCCCAATAGGTCCAAGCACCAGCCAAGCGGTCAAAGACTTGTTTGGCTGAAGTTTCGCCAACAATGCGTTGATCTTGCGGTATTTTATCAAGTTCGGCCTGATCAGGCGCGGACCGCCATAGAAATTCGGGCATGCCCTTTTCTTTGACTTTTTTCAGACGGGCCGGAATCCCGGCCTTGCGGAAATATTTCTGTGCCAAGACATCCGAAGCAACCTGGCTCCAGCTATCAGGGACTTCAACTGCGTCGTTCCGAAAGACGATTTTGCCATCTGGGTTCCGAATTTCGGACACCGTGGTCGTAAAATTCATTGTGCCGTAAGCACCGGTTTTTTCAGCCGTAAATTTCCGCTCGATCTTCATTTGCCCCGTCTCCGTCTTGTTGCGGGCGGCTTTTCGCGCCCGAGCTTTCTTATGGTCACCGCAAAGACAACAGATCGACGCCGCCCGAAAAATATCCGAACGCACCAAGTCCCCTTTGGGGGGTATGGGTCTTTGATCTGAAGCGATGCTTCTGCACACCACCACATCTTGTGTTTATCGGCGGTACTTCGTCAAACTGTCGTAATATGCAGGTCGGATCAACGAAAAGTTTACAACTATCCACAGATATTTTCTCTTTACGCAGAGGAAGGTTGGGCGACTCATCGCTTTCAGTTTTGCGCTATTGTGGACCCAAGACCGATGCTGGATTTGTAACAGCACTGTGAAAACAGGGATTTTCTTTAAATTCGGCCCGTTTGGCGCTTAGTCTTGCGGAATGACGTGAAGACGCATGCGCGCTACATCTAGTCAAAATTCGCATTAACCTTTTGAAATTCGCTAGGTCTAGTGATTTTCGATCTGTTGCAACAAGGTCGCGATTCGCCCAGATGATCTAAAAACTCCACCTAAATCTTGCGCTTGAAACGGGTCTGTAGGTGCTTCATCGAGCCTTATATTTCAGAAACTTGATACAAAGTCAGGGTAAAAGCGCAGGATAGATCACCAATAGCGAGAGGGTAGCGTGATTGGCAGGCCCCCCGGTGCCCTGTGCCCGCGGCGCTCAAGAATCGCAAAGTGGCGAAACCGCGTAATGCAGCCCTGCACCGACCAAGGTATCAAAAACATGATAAGGGCCAAACACATTGCAGGTGGGCGATATCTCTTTTTATCTGCCTCTGACCGCTGCATTTTCCCCAATCCAAATCTGGCGCGCTGGGCGCTGATTTTTTCTGGCGCCAAACAGCCAAAAAGCCAAACCGAAGAAAAAAGGTGGAGCCTTGGGCACAAATTTCGTAGATGGTCTCATTAATCAGTCGAGGTGGCAGGGCATGGCCAAGGATATCATTGCAAGATGCGAGGAAAAGGGGCTCCGGATGACGGAGCAGCGGCGCATCGTTGCCCGGGTGATCGGGGCTGCCGAAGACCACCCGGATGTTGAGGAACTATATTCGCGCGCCAGTGCCATTGATCCGCGCATTTCCATCGCGACGGTGTACCGCAGCGTGAAACTGTTCGAGGAATCGGGCATCTTAGAGCGGCTCGAATTCGGTGACGGTCGGGCGCGCTATGAAGATGCAGAACGCGACCACCATGACCACCTGATTGATATCCATTCAGGCGAAGTGATTGAATTTGTGGACCCTGAAATCGAAGCGCTGCAAGAACGGATCGCTGCGCGTCTGGGCTACAAGCTAAAGGGACATCGGTTGGAGCTGTACGGCGTGCCCGTCAAGAAGGGCTAATCGGCTTCCCAACCGGGGCATTCCGGGGTAAAGACGCGGGCAAGAGAGCACCGATCCGTCATTTACCGGAGTCCCCATGACCACAATCGTCGACATTCACGCCCGCGAAATCCTAGACAGTCGCGGCAATCCCACCGTCGAGGTGGATGTATATCTTGAAAGCGGCGTTATGGGCCGTGCGGCAGTGCCATCGGGCGCATCGACCGGCGCGCATGAGGCTGTTGAAAAGCGCGACGGCGACAAATCGCGCTATTTCGGCAAAGGCGTGCTGGACGCCGTCGCCGCCGTGAACGGTGAAATTGCCGAAGAGCTGGTTGGTTTTGACGCGATGGAACAGGTCGGCATTGACCGCACCATGATCGAGATGGACGGCACGCCAAACAAATCCCGTCTGGGCGCCAATGCGATCCTGGGCGTGTCCCTGGCGGTTGCCAAAGCCGCGGCAGATGCCTCGGGTCAGCCCCTGTTTCGGTATGTAGGGGGAACGTCGGCCCGCGTTCTGCCCGTGCCAATGATGAATATCATCAACGGTGGCGAGCATGCCGATAACCCGATCGACATCCAAGAATTCATGATCATGCCGGTCGCGGCCAGCAATATTCGCGAAGCGGTGCGCATGGGCTCTGAGGTCTTTCACACCTTGAAGAAAGAGCTTTCAGCAGCGGGTCTTTCGACTGGTATCGGCGATGAGGGTGGCTTTGCACCAAATCTGAGCTCTACCCGCGTAGCGCTTGATTTCATTCTGAAATCCATTGAAAAAGCCGGTTATAAACCGGGTGAGGAAATCTACCTGGCACTCGATTGCGCCTCGACCGAATATTACCGGGGTGGCAAATACGAAATGAAGGGCGAAGGCAAATCCCTCAGCTCTGCTGAAAACGTGGATTATCTGGCGGCACTTTGTGCGGATTACCCGATCATCTCTGTCGAAGACGGCATGGCCGAAGACGATTGGGACGGCTGGAAATTGCTGACAGAGCGTCTGGGCGATAAAGTCCAGCTGGTCGGCGACGATTTGTTCGTGACCAACCCTATTCGTCTGGCTGATGGCATTGCACGCGGCTGCGCCAACTCGATGCTGGTCAAGGTCAACCAGATCGGCACGCTGACCGAAACCCTGGCAGCCGTCGAGATGGCGCATCGCGCACGCTATACCAATGTGATGAGCCACCGGTCCGGCGAGACCGAGGATGCAACGATTGCGGACCTTGCTGTTGCCACCAATTGCGGCCAGATCAAAACCGGCTCGCTTGCACGTTCTGACAGGTTGGCGAAATACAACCAGCTGATCCGTATCGAGGAAATGCTGGGTGAGACGGCCGAGTTTGCGGGCCTCTCGATCCTGAAGGGCTAAGCCATGATCCTGCCCCTCGTCGATCTGTTTTTGATCGGCGGGGTGGCATTTATTGCCCCTTTGATTGGCGCACAGCCGCTGGCACCGGGTCGATGCGGTTGAAATCTGGCTGTATCATGCCGGGGCACCACTTGTGCTATCGCGCGCAGCCATGGCGGCGGGGCCTGCGACCGAGGCGATTTTGGGGCCGGATTTGGCATCGGGTGAGGCCCCGCAATTGATCGTTCCTGCACATCATTGGCAAGCCGCCCGTAGCACCGGAAACTGGACGCTGGTCAGTTGCACGGTCAGCCCCGGATTTGAGTTTAGCGGCTTCGAACTTGCGGCACCCGGCTTTGAGATCCCACTGAAAAATCAACCCTGATTTCGCGCGAGGCTGCCCGTTACGCAACAATGTACGGGTTACAAGATTTAGTTGGAGTGTGCTGTGCGGCGGCGTTAAGGCTGGCGCATGGCACATATAAGCCCCATCCCCGCCGCGAAAAACGAAGATAGCCTCAGCGGGTTTTTCTTTGCGCTGTCAGCCTATTTGATGTGGGGGTTTTTGCCCCTCTATTTGAAAGAGTTAGCGCATATCCCTGCGGTAGAGGTCATTGCGCACCGGATCTTATGGTCGCTGCCAATAGCGGGCGCGGTTTTGATCGCGATGCGGCGCACTGCCGAGCTGCGGGTCGCACTGCGCACGCCGAAAATGGTCGGCATGGCGATGGTGACGGCGGCGCTGATCTCGGTCAATTGGGGGATTTATGTCTGGTCGATTGCAGCAGGTCGGGTCTTGGACACGGCACTGGGCTATTACATCAACCCGTTATTCTCGATTCTTCTGGGGGCTATGTTGCTGAAAGAGCCTTTGGCGCAGGCCCAGAAATGGGCGGTTGCCTTGGCAGCGGCGGCTGTACTGGTCCTGACGGTGGAGGCCGGGCGCCTGCCTTTGATCTCGCTCAGTTTAATGTTGAGCTTTGGCTTTTACGCCTATTTCAAAAAGTCGCTACCGATCGGGCCGAACCAAGGCTTCTTTCTGGAAATTCTGGTCTTGTCGCCGTTTGCGTTGGGATATGTCATCTATCTGCAGATCACGGGCGAGAGCCATTTTCTGCAAGGCAATGGCTTTGACAATTGGATGTTGATCGGCTGTGGGCTGGTTACGGCTGTGCCGTTGATGCTGTACGGCAATGGCGCGCGCAGATTGCGTATGTCGACGATTGGGATCATGCAATATATTGCCCCAACCATGATTTTTGTAACGGCAGTTTTTGTGTTCAACGAGCCGTTTGAGCTCGCAAAACTATTTGCCTTTGCAATGATTTGGCTGGCTTTGTTAATCTACAGCTTTTCACTGCTGCGCACCGCCCGGCGCCGCAGAGACGATAAAGGGCTTCAGGGACGGCTGATCTGACCACCCCCGATGGCTGCGCGCACGCCGGTTGTACCGGGGCATGACGTCGGCAGCCCCAAGGCCACACGGACCGCCAAAAAGGCGAAGGCTTGTGCTTCTAACATATCACCGTCAAGCCCTGCGGCCTCGACCGGCTGAACCACGCAAGGCAAAACATCGGCCAGCATCGCCATCATTGTCGCGTTATGCCGACCGCCGCCCGTAACCAATATCCGCGAGACGGATGCGGGGAAATACTCGGTGCCTTTGGCAACTGCGGCGGCGACGGCAGCTGTCAGGGTTGCGGCGGCATCCGCGTCAGACAGCAAATCAACATCCGCTGATAACGCGTTGAAATCATTTCGGTCCAGTGATTTTGGCGGCATCTTATAGAAATAGGGATGCGCCAGAAAACGCGCAACGGTGGCATCATCCACAACACCTTGCGCGGCCAGCATGCCGCCAGCGTCTTGCGCCTTGCCAAAACGTTTCAACATCAGATCATTGATCGGCGCATTGGCAGGGCCGGTGTCGAAGGCAAGGCAGGCACCGGGGCTTTCGGGCGTATTGTGGCGCGGGTCGACCCACGTCAAATTACCGACACCGCCAAGGTTCAAAAACGCCACGGGTTCCGTAGCACCGATCCATTTGGCGCAGACAAAATGGTAGAAAGGGGCCAAGGGGGCGCCCTGCCCGCCTAAGCCCACATCCGAGCTGCGAAAATCCCAAACGACCGGAAGCCCAAGCACCTCGGCCAGCGCAGCGCCCGACCCGGTTTGATGCGTGCCGCGCCCCTGAGGTTCGTGGGCCAGAGTTTGGCCGTGAAAACCCACCAGATCCACCCCTTCGAACAGCGCTAGCAAGGCTGCATGTGTGGTTTCCACCACCTCGGCTGCGGCGTCCACGCCCGCCTCACCGGGCCATCGGCCAAGGGCTGCCCGGATCACCGCACGGTCGGTATCCGAGTATTCGCGGTAGGCACTATGGCCAAATTCCTGAATGCGGTGGCCGTCCGTTAACAACATTGCGGCATCCACCCCGTCCAAAGACGTGCCCGACATTGCACCAAGTGCCCAAAATGATCCGGCTTTCAGCATCTTCACCCCTTTGACGAGGGGACCTGCCCCCGCTATACGCGCAACTGTTCCTTATAAAGCACGAGAGACCTATGACCTACCATGCAAAATCAGAATTCATGCGCGTGATGATGGAGCGCGGCTTTTTAGCCGATTGCACCGATTATCAAGCGTTAGATGAAGCTTTGCTCAAGGGCGTTTTGCCGGGTTATATCGGTTTCGACGCAACAGCGAAGTCCCTGCATGTCGGCAGTCTGATCCAGATCATGATGCTTCGCTGGCTGCAAAAATGCGGCGGCAAGCCAATTGTGCTGATGGGCGGTGGCACAACCAAAGTGGGCGACCCGTCGTTTCGGGCCGATGAGCGACCTTTGCTGAGCCCGGCGCAAATCGATGATAATATCGCAGGGATCAAGCGGGTCTTTGGCAGCTACGTCAGCTTTGGCGATGCCCCTTGCGATGCGATTATGGTCAATAATGCCGGATGGTTGGACGAGCTAAACTATCTTGATTTCCTGCGCGATATCGGGCGGCATTTCTCGATCAACCGGATGCTTTCGTTTGAAAGCGTGAAATCGCGCTTGGACCGCGAGCAATCACTTTCGTTTCTGGAATTCAACTACATGATCTTGCAGGCCTATGACTTTTTGGAGCTGAACCGCCGCTATGGCTGTTTGCTGCAGATGGGCGGGTCGGATCAATGGGGCAATATCGTCAACGGGATCGATCTGACGCGGCGGGTATTGGACAACCAGATTTTCGGCCTAACCTCGCCTTTGCTGACAACCAGCGATGGCAAGAAGATGGGCAAATCGGCGGCCGGTGCGATTTGGTTGAATGCGGATATGCTGAGTACGTATGAGTTCTGGCAGTTTTGGCGCAATACCAATGACGCGGATGTCGGCCGATTCTTGAAGCTTTACACCGATTTGCCGGTGGAAGAATGCGACCGTCTGGGGGCATTGGCAGGGTCGCAGATCAATGCAGCCAAAGTGATTTTGGCCAATGAGGTGACGGGTTTATGCCATGGGCCAGAGGCTGCGGTTGCGGCAGAAGCCACCGCGCGTGAGGTCTTTGAAAAGGGCGGCACCGGTGAGGATTTGCCTACATTTTCGGTGACGGCTGCCGAACTGCTTGAGGGGGTTTCTGTGGCGTCACTTTTCGTGAAGGCAGGCTTGGTTAAATCTGGCAAAGAAGCAAAACGCCTGATCGCTGAAGGTGGCGCGCGGATGAATGACGCAACCGTCACCGAAGCGAGTCAGATGATCGCAATTGCCGATTTGGCAGTGCCGATCAAGCTGACAGCAGGACGCAAGCGTCATGCGTTGATCGCATTGTCGTGAAATCAATTTAGTTCCGACGTCGCGACAAGAGGCCAAGGCTGGGGGTTTCACACCCCCAGTCCCCCGTAGGATATTTTTAAACAGATGACGCTGCGGCAAGATTAGGCTTGGATCGTAATCAAGCATCGGCTGCAATTCCAGCTGGCCCGCATGAAAGGTTCGTAAAGCGGATCTTTTGGATGGCGCAATCGCCTTTCGGTGGTGCTGCTTTGAACGTCCATTTATTTTTTTGTAAACGTTTTGGGTTTCTTTGGCTGAAAGGCAACGCCCCGCAAAATTGTTTTTGTCACGATCGGGGTTGGAGCCAACCCTAGGTAAAAGTCAGGTCCATCCAAGACATTTGCTCTGGGATGGTGGCTGCAAAGTACGTCCTGTTTTCTGACTTTCGCGGACAATGGCAATGAGGGCCGCGACAAAC
>JBLIGH010000116.1:0-8786 GCA_047636855.1 Pseudorhodobacter sp. | reverse complement strand
ACATGCCAACGGACGGCACGGAGGCAATTCTAAGCTGGCCTGACTGACCCTTGGCATAGCGATAGATCAAATCTTGCACCCGATCATTTTCGCTGATCAGGTTTTCGCCAATGTCGCGGACAAACTTACCAAGATCAGTCAGATCGCGCTTACGGTCTGTCTCAAACAGAGGTCCACCCAAGGCCTGTTCAAATTGTCTAAGCGACATCGACAGCGCTGACTGTGTCCGACCAAGTTCATCTGCCGCGTCGCGCAGGTTACCGTGTTTTGCGACGACAACAAAAGCGCGGATTACTTCGAGTTTCGCCATTGTGACTCCGTAAGTTCAGTAAAACTGAAATTTAATTAAGATATATTCGATTGATTGATATTGCGCAACGCGTGTTAGGTAATTGCAAGGAGACACAATGACCAACCAACTCTTATTAAACGACGTCGAAAATCTTGCGCGTCAAACCTTATTGGCGGCAGGGGCAAATGATGCAGCCGCATCAGCCGTCGCCCGCTCGACCCGTCTGGCCGAACGCGACGGCATTCGCAGTCACGGATTGTTGTATCTGCCGATCTACGCCGAACATCTGGCCTGCGGAAAGGTATCCAAGACTGCGGCACCAAAGGTCACGCAGCCGCGCCCTGCTGCGGTCCGGGTTGATGCGGACAATGGGTTTGCACATACCGCGATTGATGCCGGTTGGTCTGCATTTACCCAAGCGGCACGCAGCCAAGGCATTGCAGCCATGAGCATTCATAATTCCTACAATTGCGGTGTGTTGGGCCACCATGCAGAGCGGTTGGCGAACGACGGGTTGGTCGGGCTGTGCTTTACCCATGCACCTGCCTCTATCGCGCCTCCGGGTGGCAAATTTCCGGTTGTTGGAACCAACCCGTTTGCAATTGCGGTGCCCGATAACAAGGGCGGTGCCATGCTGGTCATTGACCAATCGGCAAGTGCTATCGCAAAGTCAGAGATCTTGTTGCGCAGCCGCGAAGGCCGCGCGATTGAGCCGGGTTGGGCGCTGGATGCCGATGGCAATGAAACTACCGACGCTGATGCAGCGCTTGGCGGTTCGATGCTTCCATCTGGCGGCTACAAGGGGTTTGGCATTGGTCTGCTGGTGGAAATCCTTGCCGCGGCCCTTTCGGGCGCAAACCTAAGCACCGAAGCAAGCCCGTTTTCGGGACCAAAGGGCGGGCCTCCCGGAACAGGTCAGTTCTTTATCGCGATTGATCCGGATGGTTTTGGTGGCGCTGGATTCCATGATGCGATGATCCGTCTTGCTGCGTCGATCACCGACCAAGACGGCGCACGCCTTCCGGGGCAACGTCGGGCTGACAACCGTACCAAAATCGAAAAATCAGGTGTAAGCGTCGATGACAATTTGATGGCACGCATCCAATCAGCAGGACAACCGAGCACATGACCAGCGTTACATCAGGCATTGAAACCCGAAATCTGATTGCAGGTGAATGGCAGGCAGGCCCCTCTACAATCACGAATGTGAACCCGTCAGACACTTCCGACATCATCGGGCATCATGCGCAAGCAAGCGCTGATCAGCTTGATGCGGCGATTACGCAGGCGCAGATCGCGCAAAAGGCATGGTGGGCTGCCGGTATCCAGAAACGCCATGATGTGTTGATGGCGATCGGCACCGAAATGATGGCACGCGCCGCTGACATCGGCTCGATTGTGTCGCGCGAAGAGGGCAAACCACTTGCCGAGGGGAAGGGCGAAGTTTATCGCGCCGGGCAGTTCTTTACCTACTACGCCGCCGAGGCGTTGCGTCAAATCGGGGATCACGCGCAAAGTGTGCGCCCGGGTATCGAAATTGATGTGCGCCGCGAGCCAATTGGTGTTGTAGCGATCATTTCACCATGGAATTTCCCAGTCGCGACACCGGCATGGAAAATCGCGCCTGCGCTGGCCTTTGGTAACTCTGTGGTTTGGAAACCTGCCAACCTGACCCCGGCAAGTGCAGCGGCGGTTGCTGACATTATTAATCGGCAAGACATCCCCAAAGGCTTGTTGTCGATGGTCGCAGGGCCAGGGGCCGAGATCGGCCAGCGGCTTATCGAACATCGCGGGATTGATGCCATCAGCTTTACCGGGTCAGTGCCCGTTGGGCGGGGTATCGCGGCTACGGCAATGGCCAACATGACCAAAGTGCAGATGGAGATGGGGTCCAAGAACCCGATGATCGTGATGGACGACGCCGATCTGGGCCTTGCTATTGCGCATTGCAGTGGTGCGGCATTTGGTGCGACGGGTCAGAAATGCACCGCTGCATCGCGGCTGATCGTGCATGACGCCATCCACGACACATTTGTTGAAAGACTGGCGGATGCGGCCCGCAAGCTCAAGGTAGGTCACGCGTTTGATGCGGACACGCAAATTGGACCTGCGGTCAGCAAGGCGCAGTTGGACAGCAATCTGAATTACATCGCCATCGGAAAATCCGAAGGCGCAGAGCTGATCTGCGGTGGCGGGACTGTAACCTGCCGGACTGAAGGGCACTATATGGCGCCTGCTATATTTGCAGGCACCTCAAACGCAATGCGCATCAACCGCGAAGAGATGTTCGGCCCCATCGCTTGCGTCATCAAGGTCGGCAGCTACGAAGAGGCCTTGGCCGCCGCGAATGACACCGAATTTGGCCTGACAGCGGGCATTATGACGCAGAGCCTTGCGCGGGCAACACACTTCCGCGCGAACGCGCGTGCAGGCACGCTGATGGTGAACTTGCCAACCGCCGGCACGGACTATCACGTGCCTTTTGGCGGGCGTGGGGCATCATCTTTTGGTCCACGTGAACAGGGCCAATATGCGGTTGAGTTCTATACGACAGTGAAAACCACCTATGTCGCGGGGGGAGAACCCACATGACGCCAGTGATTGATAGTCTGCAATACGCAAATTGGTCCGAAAAGATATTTCGGGAAATGCGCGCAGGCGGCGTTGATGCTGTGCATGCCACGATCACTTACCACGAAAACTTTCGCCAAACCGTGCAAAACATCGAAAGCTGGAACCGGTTTTTCGAGGACTTCCCCGATCTGATTTTTCAGGGCTTTACCGCCGACGACATCACATTGGCCCAGCAGACCGGGCGAACGGCGATCTTTTTTGGCGCGCAAAATCCGTCTTGCATCGAAGACGATATAGGCCTTGTCGAAGTTCTGCACCGGCTGGGCCTGCGGTTCATGCAGTTGACCTACAACAACCAATCCTTGCTGGCGACGGGGTGCTACGAGGCTGAAGACACAGGCCTGACCCGGATGGGTCGCGAGGTCGT
Organism: Pseudorhodobacter sp.; assembly: GCA_047636855.1. Lineage (GTDB taxonomy): Bacteria > Pseudomonadota > Alphaproteobacteria > Rhodobacterales > Rhodobacteraceae > Pseudorhodobacter. The sequence goes on along the minus strand of JBLIGH010000116.1, from coordinate 5,493 downwards.
GACCGAGATGAACCGCGTCGGCCTTGTGGTCGATATGAGCCATTCCGCAGAACGATCGACCCGCCACGCGATTGCCCATTCCTCCCGGCCCATTGCGATTACCCACGCCAATCCGGCGGGCTGGCATCCGGCCCTACGCAACAAATCTGACGGCATCCTGCGTGATCTGTCACAAAGTGGCGGGATGTTGGGTTTTTCGATTTATCCCCATCATCTTAAGGATGGCAGCGCATGCAGCCTTGAGGTTTTTTGCGATATGATCGCCCGTGCAGCCGATGCTTACGGGATTGCGCATTTGGGCATCGGAAGCGACCTTTGTCAGGACCAGCCCGATAGCGTCGTTGATTGGATGCGGTCGGGCACTTGGACCAAATCCGTTGATTTTGGCGAAGGCAGCGCTGGGGCACGTGGTTTCCCGGATATGCCAAGCTGGTTTGGGGGCAACAAAGACTTCCCAACGATTGCAAAGGGTTTGCGGAATGTCGGGTTTTCAGTGCCAGAGGTGGCAGACCTGATGGGTGGCAACTGGGCGCGGTTTTTCCGTAATAATTTTGGTGCGTGCAAAACGGCGTTGCAAAAGGTCGCGGAATGACTTGCGCGCCGCTTTCCCCCGTGCCTGAAGCCGCAAACTATCGTCGGAACCCGGCGGAAGTGATGCATCTATCCCGGCTTGGGTTAAACCATCCAACAAGGCTATCGTTTTTGCGGATCCTACTGCGCAGGATGCAAGACGAGGGCTGGCAGTTTGAACGTCCTGTGTTTGATTTTGACGCAAAGGGTGTGGGCCGTGCAGTCTATTGTGCGAAGGGGCCGACACAGACTTACAGCCTCGTGGCTTTTGGCCATGATTTGCCACCGGCTATGCGGTCGGACCGTGTGATTGCGACCGCTTGGGATTCAACTTTTACGCTGTTTGACGGTATCCCGGATGCAGCAGATTTGGACCGTCTGGCCCGCAACGTGCCTGTGCAAGAGGCTGGTCGGGTGACGGCAAAGGAACTGACGCTCAGCCGTGCCAACCGGTCAGTGCGTTTGTTTGAACATGTTGTGCAGGCGCTTGCGTCAGGCATCCAGCCAGATGCTGCGGCGTTGGCCGATACCGGATATTTGATGCGCACGACGGCGGTTTACGGATCAGGGAAATTTGGTGCGGCGTCACATGCCAGCATTACCCACCGCCCCGAAATCGCAGCGCCCTTTCAGGCCGAGATGCTCACGGTTTGGTTGATCCGCACATTTACGGTCGATCTGGTGGAGCATATGGCGCGCTGCCGCGGCGGCGACGTTGCGGTGCCGCTTGATCCCGCCGTCAAACGCGGCCTTGGGGTTGGTAATTCGACTGGTCTGGGTATGGCGCCGTTTCTGGTCCGCCACCCGATGTTGCTGAACAACTGGATCATGGTGCGCGAAGAAGCACTGGCACGGGTGCGCGCCCAAACGGGAACCGACGACCCCCGGATAAAGGCATTCAAAGCGGCACTCGATGCTGCTTTGGACAACGCGCGGCTTTGGAACACAACGCATTCTGTCCAAATTGATAGGCTTGCCGACTTACGCAGCGGCCTTGCAACGCTGGCGGAATTCGTGGCCCAAGCATGGGACGCGCGCGGACAATATCCGTGGAATACGCTTTGGCTTTGGGCGCAGGCGGCTTTGCCGCTTGAGGCGCAAGAGGCGCTTTTGGCTTTGCTATTGGAACCGCATGGCGACTTGGTTGATGGGTTGTCCGAATGTTTGAGCTGCGATGAGGCAGAGGCCTTTGATATCGAAGGCGCCATGACGGTGGGCGAATTGCGGGCGGACATGGCGGCAAATTATGCGTGGTCGCGTGACACCGATTATGCTCAGCCGCAAGAATGTGCGCGTTTTTGGTATGTCTCGGAAGATAAATTGGAACCACGCCTGGGCGAACGCTTTGATGAACCTGGAGGAGAGCGCGAGCTGCCTTTGGACATCGGGCGACAAGCTGCGGCGCTCTATGCTGCACTTGAACAACGACCGAACGATCAGCCAGTTGCGCACCTTTTGCTTCAGGAACCGGTCCATCGCCTAATGGTGCGGCGTGTGCAAATGACGCGTGCGCGCCCCTTTGCTGAAATCCGCGACAATCTGCTTTCGGCTGACCTGCTGCCCATTGATATGCTGCGCTGTAAACTCGCGTTTTTTGGCGCAAACCGGTTTGACCCCCGGTCAGATCGCTGGGTCCGCATTAGTCTGTTCCAGAACTGCCCCTATCCCCACGAACTTTCTGCGGAAATGAGGCTGTGATGATGGCTACGATAGAAGCGCCGGATCAAGATGGCGGCGTGGACCCGGCCTTTGTTGTTTTGTCATTGCCCGAAGTGGCTGCGCTGGCCTTACGGGCCGCGCGGGGTGCCGGGTTAACATGGGGCATGGCCGAGGAATGCGGCAATGCGGCTGTTTGGCTTGCGGCCCATGGTTTAGATTGGTCCATAGACATTCTGGCGAGACTGACAGGCGAAGGTGGGGCGCGTATTGTACCTGCTGCGACAAAATGGACAAGCAAGGGCGCGGTTTGCGGATTGCATGCAGGGGCGACTTTGGCAGATTTCGCGACACTGCCCGAAGGCCCCGGCACCAACGGTGTGCGCATTGGTCTTGTCAACCATCCGCTTTGCCTGTTGCCCTTCGCGGCGCGCGCAGCAAAGGCCATGCAATCATCACTTGATGTGATGCTGGACGACAATCTTTGGGCAAGTTTCGACAAAATCGGACGTGTGTATGCCGATGCCAAATTGGGTCATATCGCCATAGGCCTGATAGACATTCGACCAGCGGCCAAGGCGCCTTCTTTTTCCGCATTGCTGAATGTGCAAAGCGGAGCAGTCTCGGCAGCGGCCTATGCCAGCCTTGAAACAATCGCCTTGAACATGACCGTCCCGGCAACCGCGCAATCACAGGCGGGCGCAGGAGCTGCACGATCCGACAACGACTAGAACCATGCCATTTGGTATACGCTGCGCGATGGAAACCGATACGAAACCAAACGAACGAAAAACCAAACAGGAAAAAACGATGAAAAAAACACTTATGGCAGCCGCGCTAAGCGTTATGGCTGCACCGGCCTTTGCCCAAGACTGTGGCGAAGTCTCTGTTGCGGAAATGAACTGGGCTTCGGCCTCGATCATTTCGAAGGTGACGGAATTTTTGATGACACAAGGTTACGGCTGCGAAGTCACCTTGTTCCCTTCTGCCACAACAACTGCGGTCGCATCGCTGGCTGAAAACAACGAACCAGACGTCGTGCCAGAACTTTGGGTAAACTCAGCCCCGCTGTATCTGGAGCTTGAAGCCGCAGGCAAAGCCAAAACTGCCGCGAACGTGTTTTCCGATGGTGGGACAGAAAACTGGTGGGTGCCTGACTATCTTGTTGCTGCACACCCAGAGCTTGCAACAATCGACGGCATTCTTGCCAATCCCGATCTGGTTGGTGGCAAGTTTCACAACTGCCCGGATGGCTGGGGCTGCCGCATTGCCAACGACAACTTGATCAAAGCCTTCGACTTTGCGGGCAAAGGTATGGAGGTCTTTAACCACGGGTCCGGTGAAACACTAGCAGCGGCGATTGCGTCGGCTTACGACAATAAAGAACCATTCTTTGGCTACTACTATGGGCCAACAGCTGTTCTGGGACGTTATAACATGGTTGCTGTCGATATAGGACCGTACAATGCTGAAATTCACGCATGCAATCAAACTCAAGACTGCGCAAAACCGGGCATTTCGTCATATCCCGCAGCCCCTGTGTTGACGGTCGTGACTTCTGATTTTGCAGAACGTCAGCCAGCTGTTTTTGATCTGGTCAGCAAAATCACCTTCACATCCGCGGAGCTTAGCGCCCTGCTGGCTTGGCAGGACGACAATGGTGCATCAGCCGAAGAAGCTGCGGTTCATTATCTGACGCAGAAGAAGGACACATGGATGACTTGGGTCAACGAAGATGCAGCCGCTAAGCTGGCCGCTATCTTTCCGTAAATTCTAAGACCGGGAGGGCGGCGCATTGCGGGCCGCCCTCTATCTTAAACATACAATACGAACACAAGGGCGGCGGCATAGACATGGCGACATATGATTTCATATTTGACCGGCTTGGCCTGCGGGACTGGTGCGGCGAACGCGTGACAGGCGATGCTCCAATGACAATGGCAGAGCTGTTGGCACGCGGAAAATCCCAGAACGCCGAGGCGGGCCTGTCGTGGTCCGATGTCTGGAATGTCCCATTTCCGTCGATGGACGCATTGAACGAAGCCTGCCCATCCTTTGCCCGGACCCGAGATATGACGCGCGGTGTCGAAGACGCCTTTCTCGCGATTAAAGACGGTTTGAAGGTTGTTCTGGACCCGCTGACCCAGCCGCTCAGCTGGCTGTTGGATGGCGCACTTTACGTGTCGCATGCCACGCCGTGGTGGATCATGATACCGGTACTATTGCTACTGACCTTTTGGGCGTCCCGGTCGCTGCCGCTGGTTGGATTTGTCGGCACGACCTTGGGCTTCCTCGGGTTCATCGATCACTTCAACTACGCGATGGAAACACTATCGATCATCTTTGTCTGTGCCGCACTGTGTGTGGTCCTTGGCGTGCCGATTGGCATTGCGATGTCACGCAATGACCGGCTGCAACGGGTGATGATCCCTGTCCTTGATATGCTGCAAACGCTGCCAACTTTCGTCTATCTGATCCCGCTAATCTTTTTGTTTTCGGTAACCGAGGCAAAACTATACGGGATCGCAATCATTCTTTATGCTATCGTGCCCGTCGTCCGATTAACGGACCTTGGGATCAGACTTGTCGACAAAGAAGTCATCGAAGCAGGCCACGCTTATGGCATGACAAGGCGGCAAATGCTCTATGGTGTTGAAATCCCGCTTGCCTTGCCAAACATCATGGCGGGCGTCAATCAGACCATCATGATGAGCCTCGCAATGGTCGTGATCGCAAGCCTTGTCTCTGCGCCCGGCCTTGGCGTTTTGGTCCTGCGCGGCATCCGAAACCTTGAACTTGGCGTTGGCCTGATTGCGGGGCTGGGCATTGTGCTGCTCGCCGTCATTCTTGACCGCGTAACCAAAGCAGCATTAGCGCGCGTGAACGCGGCCAGTGCCGTGCCGCGGCATTGAAGGGTAGAAAAGATGAGCCAGACCCCAAAAATTGCGATCCGCAACCTATATAAGATCTTTGGCGCGCAGCCTGACAAAGCACTCGCAATGGTCCGCGAAGGTATGAGCAAGCAAGAGCTGCTGAAAAAGCACCGCCATGTGCTTGGCCTGCAAGATATCAACGTCGATATGCAAGACGGTGAGATCACGGTGATTATGGGCCTGTCGGGGTCGGGAAAATCCACCCTGATCCGCCACGTCAACCGCCTCATTGAACCTACGGCGGGCGAGATTGTCATGGATGGTGAAAACGTCCTGACCTATGATAAGGACCGCCTGCGCGAGGTCCGGCGCAAAAAAATGTCGAGGGTATTTC
>JBLIGH010000115.1:0-8795 GCA_047636855.1 Pseudorhodobacter sp. | reverse complement strand
CGCCCAGTCGATCAGGCCATTCGACCAGACAGATGGCGAGGTCAAACGCCTCTTCCAAACCAAGTTCGTGAACCTCGTCGGGGCCGCTCAACCGGTACAAGTCAGCATGCCAAATCTCTGCGCCAGCTGTCTCGTAGGTTTGGATCAGCGTGAAGCTGGGCGATGGGACATCTTCATAACGCCCAAGCTTTGCCTGAATGAAGGCGCGCGACAGATGGGTTTTGCCCGCACCGATGGGGCCAGACAAAAGCACTGTGTCGGCGGGCAACAAATGTCGGGCCAGCACGGCGCCAAGGCGGGTGGTGGCCGTATCATCGGCAAGAAAAACGAGGTGAGGCGCATTGGCTGACATGCGTCAGAGTTTTAGCGTCTGCCAGCTGCGGCGCAAGGCCTGATGCTGTGTGGCTTATGCGGTTTTACGGCTGCTGGTGAACTCTACTTGCGGGTTTTCGGCAACCTCCAGCAAACGGAATGCGGCAAGCGTCGCGCCACCAGCCAGTCGCGCAAAGCGACATCCGACGCGACGACCGTCAGCGAGGCGGGTTTCGTCGGCCCAATGCGCCCGCTCGCCCATTGTGGCAACGTAATCTTCTGCCCGATCCCAAATCGCGCTGGGCGCGGAATTTGCGCGCCAATATTCGCAGACCGCAATGCTGCCGCCATCATTGCCCAGTGAGGCGGCGGGATCATGGCCCCAAAGATCGGTATAGGCGGTGTTGGACATGACCAAAACGCCTGCCGCAGAAAAAACTGCAATCGCCTCGTCCATTGCATCGATCACGGCTTGACCAAGTTCCAGATCGGCGCGGTAGCGTCGGGTTTGCGACATCTCGGTTGAAATATCCTCGATCGACAGGGCCAAAGCACCGTTGGGATGCGGGCGGCCAATCACGTGGTAGGTCTGACCTCCGGGAAGGCTCCAGGTTTCCTCGTACAGGCCCGTGGCTGCGGCTTGTTCCAGATCGGTGATTTGATTGCGCCAAGTGCGGTAATCCCGCGCCTCCGGGATCATCGAGCGTTCGCGCAACCCGTCAAAGAAAGTGATCAATGAGGGCCGCGAGGACAGCAGTTCTGGCGGCAGGTTCGTTAAATCCACCAAGGCTGGGTTAAACAGCGCGAGCTTTCGGTTTTGATCAAAGATTGCGAGCCCCGTGGACAGATGCGCAAAGGTTTTGGTCAACGTTTGCATGAACGCGCGCAAAGTCTCTTCGGCATGAACAGCGCTGTCGGAGGGTTGTGCGAAAATCAAACGGCCCGAGGGCTCGTCAAAACTGAAAACGTCAAAGCAATGCGTTGCGCCATCGCGGCCGTTTTGCAGCTTTTGGCGCTGCCCCGGTGTGCTGTCCCCCCGCTGAAACAATTGCGGTAGCGGCCATGTCAGGTCTTCGTCTTCGGCCAGTGTTTCGGTTGCAAGCTCCAGATAGCGGGCGTTGGCCCAGACGACGTCGCCGTTTTGGCTTTCGCGCCAGATCGGCATGGGCGCTTTCGCCGTTGTGTTGCGCAGCAGGTCCAGCTCTTCTTGAATGGCGTGCCGGGTCAACGTGTCGTCCGCGCGAATGCTATCGGTGCTTTCCGTGTTTATGATAGAGATCCGCGTCAGCCCGCCGCGCAATTCTGCACGTAAAAGCAAGGCCGGAACGGTGCCTTCCCCGCTTGAGGCGATGAATGCGCCTTCGGCTTGCAATTTTGCAAACCGCTCGGAAACAAGCGGGAAATGCCGCTCTAGATAGGTCAGAAGCCTAGGCCAAGCCGCCGTTCCACCTTTTGGCAAAAGGCCGCGCGCAGTGGGGGTGGCGTCAATCAGCGTATCGCCATCAAACAGAAACTCGGTATCGCCCGCATTTTCCAGAAAGATACCGGGCTTTGGCGGGCTCAGACGCTTTTGCAAGACCGCCAATATCAACACACCCGAAAATGCCGCAAGAACTGCCGTTATAACCAGGCCGAAGCCCATCAAAGGATCGAATGCCATCAAGAGCCCCCATAATTGGATTAGGACCAGTAAACACAACCCTGAGTGTATTTTGTTAACGCTGAGTTAATTCTGAATGCGGCGCAAAAAATTTCCGATTTTTATTAAAAATCAGAATTCATTGCGTGATTTGGGTGTTTTCGCCCAACGAGCCACTATTTTGCGCGACAATCTCGGCGCTGGGCCAGATCACCTCGACAATCGCACCGCGCCGGGGCGGCATTTCCGCCTGCGTCAAAAACGGATCAGAGGCATTTGCGAAGGAAATTTCAGCGCCAGACCTTTCCAGCAAGGTCTTTGCGATAAACAGACCCAGCCCCATGCCTTCATATTCCGGGCGCTGCACGGTTTCGGGCTCGTTGCGGCGCAGGCGCAAGAACGGGTCGCCAATGCGCCCTAATAGATGCGGTGGGTAGCCCGGCCCATCGTCGACAATGGTCACGCGCAGCCGATCTGCCCCCCATTCGCCATCAACCCAAACCGTGCTTTCTGCGAAATCCACGGCGTTTTGGATCAGATTGCGGATGCCGTGAATGATTTCGGGCCGGCGAAAGATCATCGGCTGCTGATCTGACGCAACGGAACTTGGGTGGATGTCAAACACCACCAGCTTTCCACGCGCCAAGTGCGGCTCGGCGGCCTCGCGCAATACGGTGTCAAAGGGCGCGCGGCGCAGGTGAAGATCATCTTTGCCCGCACGGCCCATTGACCGCAGAATATCGCGACAACGATCTGCCTGATCGCGGATCAGCTGAGCATCCTCAAGCAGCTCTGGCCGATCTGCCAGTTCCACCATCATCTCGGCGCTGACCAGCTTGATTGTCGCCAGCGGCGTGCCCAGCTCGTGCGCGGCGGCGGCGATAACGCCCCCAAGATCGGTCAGCTTTTGTTCCCGCGCCAGTGCCATCTGAGTTGCAAGCAATGCGTCCGACATCGATTGAATTTCAGTCGAGACGCGGTGCGAATAAAGCCCCAAAAACCCAATCCCGATGACGATCGAAATCCAAAAGCCAAATTCCACCAGCTGCGGCAGCAGCAGCAAAGTGCCATCCGACAGCTGAAGCGGGATGTTGATCAGCGCGAGCAGCGAAACCAGACAGATAGCCATGAAAGCCAGCAAGATCGTGGTGCGCAGCTGCAAGGCAGAGGCCGAGATAATCACAGGGGCGATGATCAGCAAAGCAAACGGGTTGGTCAGGCCCCCCGTCAAATACAAAAGGCAGGCAAGCTGTGTGAGGTCAAACAGCAAGACGAGCATCGCCTCGGCCTCTGACAGGCGTTTATTCGCCGGAAAGACGAAAGCAGAAATGAGGTTGGCAATGACCGAAACGCCGACCACCAAATAGCAAATCCCAAGCGGCAAGATCATCTGAAAGTAAAATTGTGCGACAGTAATGGCGGCAATTTGGCCCGAAATCGCCATCCAGCGCAGCAATATCAGGGTCCGCAGGCGCAGCCGGTCGGTGCCTTTGTTCCGCCATTGAAAGCCCGACGATAGGTTTATCATGACATTGCCCTATATTGTTAGAAGGTCTATCTGCGTTGGTAGGCTTTGGGTGGTCTGTGTTCAATAGAAAGCAAAGATGCAGGCGCTGCTCGGAATCGGGCTGTTGGTTATTTGAGGTTGGGAATACGGATGCAGATGCAGAAGGTATATGCGGGGTTGGCCGTCGGTGCGATGGCCGCCGTTTTGGGTGGATCGGCCTATTGGGTCTATGCGGCGCGCAGCGGTGATGCTTTTGCGCAATGCCGTGGTGGCCAGGTTGCCGGCGGCGCTATTGGTGGGCCATTCACTTTGGTCAACCAGTCAAATACAACCGTAACGGATGCTGAGGTGATCACAAAGCCGACACTGATCTATTTTGGCTATACCTTCTGCCCGGATGTTTGCCCGTTGGACAACCTTCGCAATGCCGAGGCCGTGGATATCTTGGAAGAGCAGGGCATCGAAGTAACGCCCGTCTTTATCTCTATAGATCCAAAACGGGATACCCCGGAAGTAATGGCGGATTATGTCGAGGTTATGCACCCCCGCATGGTGGGCCTGACAGGCAGTGAAGCGCAGGTTAAAGCCGCATCAACCGCTTATAAAACCTATTATAAAGCGCATGAGGCAGAGGATGAATACTACCTCGTGGATCATTCCACCTTCACCTATCTGATGTTGCCAGAAACAGGCTTTGTTGACTTTTTTAGACGCGAAGTAACCCCGGATCAGATGGCTGAAACGGTTGCTTGCTTTCTGGGTGCGTAATAGATTGCGTCTGCAATTTGACCACCCTCTCGGGACGACATAGATAGAGCGGGTAGAACCGCAAAGGGGCAGATATGGCTGAGGATCTGAGCGAGCAAATCGGGGAAGACCGGTCGCTGTTATTGGTCGATGATGACGAGCCATTCCTAAAACGCCTTGCGAGGGCGATGGAAAAGCGCGGTTTTATTCCGGAAACCGCTGAATCCGTGGCGATGGGCAAGGCAATTGCCCAAGCCCGCCCACCTGCCTATGCGGTAATCGATCTGCGCCTAGAAGATGGCAATGGGCTTGAAGTGGTAGAGGTTTTGCGCGAAAGGCGGCCGGATTCCCGGATCGTCGTGCTGACTGGCTACGGTGCAATTGCGACAGCCGTCGCGGCGGTAAAGATTGGCGCGACGGATTATTTGTCGAAACCAGCTGACGCGAACGAAGTTATTCATGCGTTATTGTCGCGGGGCGATACTTTGCCGCAGCCACCCGAGAACCCAATGTCGGCAGACCGTGTGCGTTGGGAGCATATTCAGCGCGTCTATGAGATGTGCGACCGTAACGTTTCCGAGACGGCACGCCGTTTGAATATGCATCGTCGGACATTGCAACGCATCTTGGCAAAACGCAGCCCACGGTAACAAAAAACTCATTTGGCTTTAGTGATTAGCTGTTCCATCCCGGACGTTTGCATTGACGAGCGTCGTCTGCCATTGTTCATTGCGCGGGCTACGCTGCGGGATCTGATCGCGGGGCTGGAAGCGCGCGCAAGGGGGGATGCTGCGCGATGATGTTATCTCTGCACAAGAACGCGACGACGACCCCAGCGATCCGGGCGAAGATCGCGGCCAGCGAAGAGCCTGCGGCGGTGCTTGCAGCGCGCTACGGGGTGACGCTCGACACCATTTATCGCTGGCGGGGTCGAACCAGCTTTGAGGACCGCTCCCACACAGCACTTCAGTTGGCGACGACGCTTACACGCCCACAGGAAGCCGTTGTAGTCGAGTTGCGCCGGATGCTGCTGTTGCCTCTGGATGATCTGCTGGCGGTGACGCGCGAGTTTCTCAACCCCGATGTTTCGCGTTCGGGTCTGGATCGCTGCTTGCGCCGCCATGGCGTGAGCAATCTCAATGCCTTGCGGCCCAAGACGCCCGCAGAACCGCACAAGGCGTTCAAAACCTATGAGCCGGGATTTCTGCATGTCGACGTGAAATACCTGCCGCACCTTCTCGGTGAATGAAGCCATTCACCTGCCAGGCAATGAATGGCGGATGAGGCAAGCCGGCGTTATCTGTTCGTGGCAATTGATCCGTTGCCCGGCAGGCGTGCTTGCACGCCGAGAGGGGCGCAACACGCTGGGTCTTTGTGCGCATTATGCCCGCCAAGACCGCCGCGAATGCGCGCCGGTTCCTGCGGGATCTGCACCCGTTGCCCGGCAGGGCATTGCAAAGCAATGTCCCGAGAGGGGGCCTGCCCGATCAGGATCGCCAAGATATTAACCGATAACGGAAAAGAGTTCACCGACCGGCTCTTCGCCTCACGGGCACGGGCGCCATCCGGGGAGCATGAGTTCGACCTGCTCTGCACCGAATTGGGCATCGAACACCGCCTGACACCACCAAAGTCGCCCCAAACCAACGGCATGGTTGAGCGCTTCAACGGCCGCATCAGCGACGTGCTGAAGACCAACCGCTTCGACAGCGCCCTTGACCTGGAGCAGACCCTGATGCGCTATGTTCATCTCTACAACACTCAGCTGCCGCAGTCAGCCTTGGGGAGCAAAACGCCAATGCAGGCCATGAAGAACTGGCACAAGTCACACCCACATCTCTTCGTTAAATCACCGCGCAATCATACGGGGCGTGACAATTAGCTGCATTAATCCGCCCAATAGGCGGATAGAGGCTTGTTTTAAAATAGCAATCATTTCGGTTATTGTGTGCTGTTTATCGAAGCAGTATAAAAAATTGGTCAAATAGAGACTAAAGGAGAATGAGTTGAACATTGACCTAGAGGCACTTTCGCTTAAAGAGTTACGCGATCTGCAAGCTCACGTAACCAAAGCGATTTCGAGTTTTGAGGACCGCCGCAAGAAGCTGGCGCTTTCAGAACTGGAAGAAAAGGCTAAAGAGCTGGGGTTCTCCCTCTCCGAATTGACGGGCGCTGTAAAAACACGAAAGCGTTCGCCTGCCGTTGCAAAATACGCAAATCCTGCGGATGCAGCCGAAACTTGGTCTGGCCGTGGGCGCAAGCCACGTTGGTTTGCCGCAGCGCTTTCTGCCGGAACAACACCAGAACAGCTATCGATCTAATTACGCATTATCCCCCTATTGGGGGGAATGCAGACCATTAAAATGCAGATAAAAGACAACCGTGCCGTGCCATAAACTCAGCGCGCACTTGTATTGGTGGCCTAAGCTGAATTGACAGACCTGTCAAAAGCTGGGCCGCCTGTTTCCCAAATAACTTATCGGCCTCGGCCTTTGTAAAGCCTGCGATATTGACGGCTTCCAACCACGCTGAAACCTTATCTGCTGTTTTGATTGCTTTCTTCACCGGCACTGGCAGAACGGCCGGAAGGCCAAAGCGAATGTGAATGGCGGCGGTCAATCGGTCATCAAGCGCGCCGTAGCCGGGACCAACGGCGGCTTTCACCGGGCTGATCATATCGCCAATCACATATTCAGGCGCGTCATGCAGCAAAGCGGCCAATTGCCAACGCGGGCTTTGCGCCGGGTTCATACGGGTGAATATCTGCTCGACCAACAGCGAATGCTCGGCGACCGAATAGGGCCAATCGCCCTTGGTTTGGCCATTCCAACGCGCGACAAACGCCAGGCCATGGGCGATATCCTCCACTTCGATATCCATCGGTGTGGGGTCCAGCAGGTCCAGCCGTCGCCCTGATAGCATTCTTTGCCATGCCCGTGGCTGTTTCATTTTATTGTTCCCGTTTTCGACATTATTTGACCAAATTTCCCTGACATTGCCCCGATCAAGCTACAATGCTATCTGACCGATAACGTAACAATTGCCAAGGAGAGCGGCCCATGCCGAAGGATTACATCGTCAAAGATATTGCGCTAGCAGAGTTTGGCCGTAAAGAGCTGGATATTGCCGAAACCGAAATGCCGGGGCTGATGGCGCTACGCGAAGAATTTGGCGACGCAAAGCCGCTGAAAGGCGCGCGGATCGTGGGCTCGTTGCATATGACGATCCAAACCGCCGTGCTGATCGAAACGCTGGTGTATTTGGGCGCAGATGTGCGCTGGGCGTCTTGCAACGTTTTCTCGACACAAGACCACGCAGCCGCAGCCATTGCGGCGGGCGGCACACCTGTTTTCGCGATCAAAGGCCAGTCGCTGGTCGAGCATTGGGACTATCTGGACCAGTCCTTCATGTTCCCTGAAGGCGCTAATTTGATCTTGGACGACGGTGGCGACGCTACGCTTTACGTCTTGCTGGGCGCGCGGGTCGAGGCGGGTGAAACCGGCCTGATCGAAGTCCCAACCTCTGAAGAAGAAGAGGCGATCTTTGCGCAAATCAAGATGCGTATGAAAGCAAGCCCCGGCTGGTTCACCAAAACCCGTGATGCGATCAAGGGCGTTTCGGAAGAAACCACCACCGGCGTGCACCGTCTTTATGACTTGCACAAAAAGGGCCTGCTGCCTTTCCCATCGATCAACGTCAACGACTCTGTCACCAAGTCGAAATTCGACAATAAATACGGCTGCAAGGAATCGCTGGTTGATGGCATCCGCCGCGCGACCGACACCATGATGGCGGGCAAAGTGGCTGTTGTCTGTGGTTACGGCGATGTTGGCAAAGGCTCTGCCGCCAGCTTGCAAGGCGCTGGTGCCCGCGTGAAGGTGACGGAAGTCGACCCGATCTGCGCGCTGCAAGCCGCTATGGACGGGTTTGAGGTTGTTTTGCTGGAAGACGTTGTGCAAAGCGCCGATATCTTTGTCACCAGCACAGGCAATAAAGACGTGATCCGCATCGAACATATCCGCGAGATGAAGGATATGGCGATCGTCGGTAATATTGGCCATTTCGACAATGAAATTCAGGTTGCAGCCCTGAAAAATCACAAATGGACCAATATCAAGGACCAGGTGGATATGATCGAAATGCCTTCCGGCAGCCGGATCATTCTGCTGTCCGAGGGGCGTTTGCTGAACCTTGGCAATGCCACGGGCCACCCGTCATTCGTGATGTCGGCCTCGTTCACCAACCAAGTTCTGGCGCAGATCGAGCTGTGGACCAAGGGCGAAGACTACCAGCCCGGCGTCTATATCCTTCCCAAAGCGCTGGACGAGAAAGTCGCCCGTCTGCACCTGAAAAAGATCGGCGTGAAACTGACAGAGCTGCGCAAAGATCAGGCCGATTATATCGGCGTGGCAGTTGAGGGTCCGTTCAAGTCTGAGCATTACCGCTACTAATTTCGCGCCTGTCGGTTCATATCCGGCATTCGCCTTGAGGTAAAATTTCACAGCCAGCGGCCTGATTAAGGGGTGCTGGCTGTTTTTTTGCAACCTCAACCACTTAGTTGAAACCAAAAAACCACAGATGTGAATGTTT
>JBLIGH010000114.1:0-8861 GCA_047636855.1 Pseudorhodobacter sp. | reverse complement strand
CAAGCCTGACGCTGCCCAATCAGCACGCGCAGGCCAAGCTCTACCCCTTCGGACCGCTCTGCCTGTTCCAGCTTGCCTGCACGAATGTCGATCGAGGTGGCGATACCGTCCACGGCAATCGCATCCGCAGCATCCGCACCAGCACGTTTGGCAGCGATCAGTAAGGCTTCGGTCAGACGGTCAAGCGAACGGGTCATTGCAGCTCCTGTCGGTCAAGGGGTCAAGCGGAGGTAGTCCGCCAAGCGGTCGGTTGCAAGGCAGCCAAGGGTTTTGGTGTTGCCAGACATGCAAACGGCGGCCTTATTTGGCAAAGGCCGCCGTAAATTTAAGCCGCTTAGAACGGCAGCGGATTGCCATTGGCCAGAATTTCACCACCGGGCTGCAATTCGATTTCGGTGATCAGGCTGTCTGGCGTCGGCCCCGGCTTGGCCAACATGCCCGAGAACAGACCAAAGCCCATAACCATTTGCGGCTCGACCAAACCCAACGCCTGCAACTTGCCCAGCAAGCCATTGGCGCCGTCCAACGTCAGGTTCACCTTGCCCACGGGCATTGGCGCCACCCCACCCAAAACGGGCGGCTGCGTATTGTCAAAGGTCAAAGCACCTTCGCCTTTCAGCTCTGCGCCACCCACGGTCAATTGCAGCGCCGTAATTTCAAGCCCGTTGATTTGCAACGGCGCCCCGGCGATCAACGCCTCTTCCAGCTGCGCTTCGTTCAAAAGATCCACCAACGGCGAGGCCTTGCCCTTGGTTTCGACAATCAGGGTTGCAGGGTCGCGCGGCAAGGTCGCACCGGGGTCGATCATCGACCAAAGAAAATCGGAGACCGTCAAACCTGTCAGCCGGGTCGAAAATGTAAAGTCCTGCGGCGCGCCGGACTTCGCCAGTGGCACCAGCAAATCAAGTGCGGCCTCGTCATAGGCTGCGGTTATTTCGGGCAGCGGGATGGCCGAACCACTTGCTTTCAGCGTGACCCCATTTGCCGCCAGCCCATAGGCGATGCGGTTGCGATCTATCGCCATATTAAACTTGCCGCCTTCCGAAGTCGTATCGATATCCATCGTGGAATTGTTTTCATCCACGGTTTCGATCTTCATAGCGCCGCTGTTGTAGGTGAATGCAGTAGTGGCCGAAAAGCCGTTCAGCAACATCGTCGGCAGATCAATATTCACGACCGAGTTCAACATCGAACTTTCTGACGCCGCAGCGATCCCTTGGTTCTGGCCACTCATTTTAAACTTGGTGCCGTTCAAATCATCTGTGCCGGAAAGGGCAAACCGCAAAGTATCGCCAGAATAGGTCGAGGTGATATTCAACAAATCACTTTTCTGCAGCAAATACGTCGCGACCAGATCGGTAATAGAGAAATCAACCGCCAGATCCTTTGCGGCACCATCAACCTGGAACCCCGACATTTTGACCGAAACATCCGCAGCTGAAATGTCATAGTTTAAAGCATCCGGGTCGCCACTGGCGGTATAAATCAAACCATCTTGGTTGACGTCCAAGGCGAATGCGATTGCCTCGGCCCCCGAGGGCTGCATATTCACCTGCATACTGTAGCTTGCGGGCTGGGTTATAGTGACCCGGCCATCAGCGGTTTCTTGTAACCGGACCTCGCCCATAACAGAGTCAATGTTGATTTCTGGCGAGGCCATCGTAAGCGTCACATCCGTCAGAACCAGCGTATCGCCGATGCGTTCGGATTTTGTGGTGCTTATGGTTAGATTTGAGGCTTTGCCCAAGTCTTGCCAATTCTGCCAGACATCGTCTGCCGTTACATCCGCAAGCGCCACGCCTGCGAAGGTGATTGAAATCAAAGCTGCGGTAGAAGTCGTTGCAAAAAGTCCATACGCCATATCTTTTTCCTCAGATCAAACCTGTCGGCGCAAGCATCCGCCGCCCTAGGGGTATGGTCAAGGGGGGGGCCGGTCTATTCCGCGTGATCAAGCGAAAAGACGGTCGCAAAAGGGTTTCCCCTAGCGAAACGGCTGGTGTAGCACTCAAGCAATGTTTGAGGCATTCAACAAGAGGCAAAGCAATGAAGGGAAAAACCGTCGTCATCACTGGGGCAAGTCGAGGCATCGGGGCTGCTAGCGCACATGTTTTCGCGCAAGCCGGGGCAAATGTGGTGTTGCTGGCGCGCAGTGCGCCGGCGATTGAGGCGTTGGCTGCCGAAATTGGCGATGCCGCCCTTGCTGTTCCTTGCGACATTGCAGATGCAGGTTCTGTGCAAGCCGCGATTGCGCAAGCGGTCGCGAAATTTGGCAGCCTTGATGTGTTGATCGGCAATGCCGGCACCATCGACCCGATTTCGCGGATCGCCGAGGCGGATCCAGAGGCCTGGGGGCAGGCGATCGACGTCAATCTGAAAGGTGTGTTTTACGGGATGCGCGCGGCAATCCCGTTGATGCGGGCGCAAGGCGGCGGCACGATTATCACTGTATCTTCCGGTGCTGCACATAACCCGTTGGAAGGTTGGAGCAGCTATTGCGCCGCCAAAGCAGGGGCCGCGATGCTGACCCGTGCTGCCCATCTTGAAGAAAGCGATCATGGTTTGCGGATCATGGGCATGTCACCGGGAACCGTGGCGACCGAGATGCAGGTCAAGATCAAAGCCAGCGGCATCAATCCGGTGAGCGAGCTGGACCCGTCGGTGCATATCCCCGCTGAATGGCCCGCGCGCGCGCTGTTGTGGATGTGCGGACCGGGTGGCGACGATTGGCTGGGACAAGAGGTTAAGCTGCGCGATGACGCGATTCGCAAAGCGGTTGGGTTGATTTGATGATTGATCTTGAAATCACGGATGGGTTTTGGACCGCCACGATCAACCGACCCGATAAGGCCAATTCTCTGACGCCCGATATGTTGGAAGACTTGGTTCAGCTGGTTACCCGTGCGGGGCACGAAGGCGCGCAAGTGTTGGTGCTGACGGGGGCGGGCAAGGTCTTTTCCGCGGGCGCTGATCTGGACGCGGCGCGTGCGGGCCTTGCGACCAGTGATGTCTGGGAACGGCTGTCAGGGGCGATCGCGGCCCTGCCTTGCCTGACGATCGCGGCGTTAAACGGCACTTTGGCGGGCGGGGCGATGGGCATGGCTTTGGCCTGCGATCTGCGCGTTGCGGTGCCGGGGGCGAAGTTCTTTTATCCGGTGATGAAGCTGGGCTTTTTGCCGCAGCCCTCGGACGTGCCGCGCTTGGGCGCGCTGATTGGCCCCGCGCGCGCGTCCATGATCTTGATGGCCGGAGCGAAAATTGAGGCACAAGAGGCGTTGAGTTGGGGCTTGATTGACCGGATCGTCGCGGCCGAGGATTTGCAGGCCACCGCACGGCTGCTTGCCGCGGATGCGTTGGCGGCAAGTGCGGCGCATCTGGCTGCGATCAAGGCAATGATCCGGGCTTGATCTCGCGGCCGAGCGGCCGGGGCGCTGCCCCGGACCCCGGGATATTTTCAAACAGATGAAAGGGTCAGGCCTGCCGAACAAAGACCGGGTTCGCGGGCGCTGAACGGGCCGGTTCATAGACATAGCCACCGGTGGTGAAGTCTTTCAGATCATCGGGGTTGGTCAGGCGGTTTTCTGCGATAAACCGGGCCATGGCCCCACGCGCCTTCTTGGCAAAGAAGCTGACGATCTTGGCCTCATTGCCTTTTTGTTCGAGGAAGGTCGGGGTGATGATTGGAAGATTGAGCGCTTTGGGATCAACCGCGCCAAAATATTCGATTGACGCGCAATTGACCAAGGCCTGCGCGTCGACTTTTTTGGCGGCTTCGTTCAAGGCGGGGGCGACTGTGCCGCGCCAAAAGGCGTAGAGGTCGGGGCCGCGTGAATTTTCCAGCTTGCTGCCCATTTCCAAACGGTAGGCGGCGATCGCGTCCAATGGGCGCAGCACGCCGTAAAGCCCCGAGAGGATGCGCAAATGATCTTGTGCGAAGCGCCAAGCCTCGGGGTCGAGGCTTTTTGCCTCTAGTCCCGTGTAGGTATCGCCTGCGAAAAACAGCGCGGCGGGATGTAGGGGGGCGTTGGTGAAATTGGCAAAGCGCGTGACGTTCAGCTCGGCCAGGGGCTGCGAGATATCCATCAGTTTGCGCAATTTGGTCGCTGTGAGCTGTTGCGCTGCCTTTGCCAAGGTGGTGGCGTCGGCGGCAAAATCTGGGGTGGAGCCCGCGACCCCTTCGGGCAGGCGGGCCGCATCATCAAGGCGTTTGGCGGGGGAAATGACAGTTAACATGGTGCAGGAGGTATTCCGGTTTGGGCCCAGGGCAAGGGGTTAGTCGCCGTTGATGGCCGTTAAAAACGCAACCCCGAAGCGTGCGGTTTTCGCAGCCCCCATGCCGGGGATACGGTCCAGCTCGGAGATGGTTGAGGGGCGATGCTCGGCGATATGTCGCAGGGTGGTCTGGTTGCAAGACAGCGGTTTGTCGATGCCATCCGGGCCGCGCTGCAATTGCAGCTGTACCTCTGCCAGACGGTCAAAGATGGCCCCGGCGCCCCGTCCGGCGAGGCGCATGCGTTGCGGGTGCAAGGGGGCGGTTTGCGCCCCTGTGATCACAGCCAGAAACTCTGCCCCGTAGCGTTCCAGCTTTTTCGCGCCGACGCCCGTGATGCGGGCCATGCCGTCAAGATCGGTGGGGCGGGCCTCGGCCATCTCGATCAGCGTGCGGTCGGGGAAGATGACATAGGCCGGTACCCGCGCGGCCTCGGCCAGCGCACGGCGTTTGGCTTTGAGTGCCGATAGCAGCGGTGCATCCTCGTCCGAGACCAGCGTTTTGACCACCGGGCGCGATGTTGCTGCTTGGACCGTATCTTTGCGCAGCGTGATCGAGGCCTCGCCGCGCAGGATCGGGCGGGCGGCATCGGTCATGCGCAAAGCGCCAAAGCGTTCGGTATCGGGTCGCACCAGATCGCGGCCCATCATCTGGCGAAACACTGCCCCCCATGCGGGTTTGGACAGATCGCGCCCGACGGCGAAAGTGGGCAATTGGTCATGGCCGCGTTGCACAACTTTGGCCGTCGCATTGCCGGTCAGAATGTCGATCAGATGGCCGGCCCCAAAGCTTTCACCCGTGCGCAAGATCGCGGACAGGGCCTTGCGCACCGCGTCCGTCGCGTCAAACACCAAAGCCGGTTGGTCGCAAAGATCGCAATTGCCGCAAGGTGTGGAGGTCTCGCCGAAATACCCCAGCAGCACTTGGCGACGGCAGGCTGTTGCCTCTGCCAGCCCCAAAAGGGCATTCAATCGGGCGTGGTCGGCATCTTTGCGTTCGGTTGGGGCAAGGCCTTCGTCGATCTGGCTGCGGCGCAAGCGGATATCGTCGGGGCCATACAGTGTCAGGGTTTCGGCAGGGGTGCCATCGCGGCCCGAACGGCCGATTTCTTGATAATAGCTTTCGATGCTTTTGGGCAAATCGGCATGGGCAACCCAACGGATATCGGGCTTATCGATGCCCATGCCAAAGGCCACCGTGGCCACGACAATCAGCCCGTCTTCGCGTTGAAACCGGGTTTCGGTGGCGCGGCGGTCTTCGGCGTCCATGCCGCCGTGATAGGCGGTGGCGGGGTGGCCATCTTCGCGCAACGCCTGTGCCAATGTTTCGGTTTTGGCACGGGTGCCGCAGTAAACGATGCCCGATTGCCCTTTGCGCGCGGCGGCAAAGCGCAGGATCTGCGTGCGCGGATTATCTTTGACTGCAAAGGCGAGGTGGATATTGGGCCGGTCAAAGCCGCGCAGAAAGGTCGAGGGGGCCTGGCCATCGAACAGGCGGGTGATGATCTCGGTGCGGGTTTCTTCATCCGCAGTGGCGGTGAAAGCGGCAAGTGGCACGTTCAATGTCCGGCGCAGCTCGCCGATGCGCAGGTAATCGGGGCGGAAATCATGGCCCCATTGGCTGACGCAATGCGCCTCGTCCACCGCGATTGCCGACACGCCAACACGGCGCAACATTTGGATCGCTGCGGCAGAGGCAAGCCGTTCCGGCGCCATATAAAGCAGCTTGATGCGGCCGGCATCAAGGCCCGCAAACACCTCTTCGGTTTCTTCCTCGGTATTGCCAGAGGTCAGCGCCCCCGCCTCGACCCCTGCTTCGCGCAACGCCCGAACCTGATCGCGCATCAAAGCGATCAACGGCGAGATCACCACTGTCACGCCGTCGCGGCACATCGCTGGCAGCTGAAAGCACAGGGATTTACCACCACCGGTTGGCATGATCGCCAGCGTGTTTTCACCTGCCAAAACGGCATCAACAATTTCCGCCTGACCGGGCCGAAACTCGGAAAAGCCGAAAACAGTAGACAGAAGTTCGGCAGGTGTCGGCATCAAAGATCAGGAAAAGGCAGTGGTGTTGTTGATCAAAACAATGCGCAAACCAAAAACACAAAGCAGCACGATCAGCGGTGCAAAATCGATACCAAGGTTCGAGGGCAGGTAGCTGCGAACGCGGCTATAGACCGGGTCCAGGATGCGGTTCAAACCGTCCCAGATTTGCGATACCAAAGGCTGGCGTAGGTTCAAAACCTGAAAGTTGATCAGCCAGCTCATGATGATATGAGCGAAAATGATGAACTGTGCGATACTCAGGATCATTAACAAGATTTGTAGCAAAGAGGTCATATCCAAGGCTCCAACCACTAGGGATAGCTGTTGGTAACGAACCAACCCCCAAAGGGCAATCCCTTCCGCAGCGTTCTGCTTGACCTTAGTGCCGCAGTGCGGCAACCCAAGCGCAAACAGGAGCCTGCGATGTATCCCTATTTGCGCATGATCAAAGAACTATGGAAATTCCGAGGCGCGCCCGCCTTGCCCTTTACCGGCACCCATATCAGTCACCATCGCTGCTGGCCGCAAGATATCGACCCTTGGCGCGAGCTGAACAATGGCCGCACCTTGACGATTTACGATCTGGGCCGGCTGCCGCTAAGCACGCGCGTCGGGCTGTACCGCGTGATGAAGGCAAAACAATGGGGCTTGACGGTCGCCGGGGCCAGCACCCGCTATCGTCGCCGCGTTCGATTGTTTGACCGGATCGAGATGCGGACCCGCTGCATCGGCTGGGATGCGCGCTTCATCTATATGGAGCAAAGCATGTGGAAAGACGGCGACTGTACCAGCCATGTGTTGCTGCGCTCTGCCATGACCTCGCGCGCTGGGATTGTGGCGCCGGCCGAGGTGCTAAAGGCGCTTGGTCAATCACAGCAAAGCCCGGCGCTGCCCGATTGGGTGCAAAGCTGGATTGCCGCAGATGGCGAACGCCCATGGCCGCCGATGAAAGACGCTTTAGCTGGTCAAGAAGCGCCGAAACCGGTCTGAGGCAACCAGAAAGCCTTGTGACACCAACTCGCTTGGTCCTTGATAGTGGCGTGGGCTGGCAGGGCTTAGCGTGAATTCATCGCCGCCATTGGCCGCCGCGATGCGCTTGGCATCCTCGGCATGGTCCCAAACGCCCTGCATCAGGTTGCGGCGGTCGCGGTCCAGATAATCGCCTGCCAATTTGTAATGCCGCAGTAAACCAGTCACATCGGCAACCGAAACGCCGCTGGCACAATGCGGATGGGTCATCAACGCAATTGCGGGCAGGTTTTTGACCAGCGAATGCTTGGTCAGCACGCAATCTTCGGCAAACATCTCGTGGCGCAAACCGCCGATCTGCCATTGCACGGCGGCGGGCGCTTGATTGTGCTGCACGAACCAATTGAAGCCGATCACCTCGCGGTCTTGATAAGGCGCGCTGGTGATTTCTTTCACGCTGTAGTGCGTAAAAGCGGCGATGGTTGCGCGGTAATCCAGCTTGCGCGTGACCCCGTAGGGCTGCGGCGTGAACAGGTCCAGCATTTGGGTTGCCATCGCCGTATAGCCTTCGGCATTCAGATAGGCAGTCACTTGCGGCAAGGGTGCGGCCATCGGCGGCTCGAACAGCTCGTCTGCATCGACGAATAAAATCCAGCCGCCACGAAACACCCGCGTCGCAGCCCGCGCCCGCAGCAGGCATTCGTAGGATTTCGCAGGCAAAGTGTTGCGCAGCACGGTGACATTTTGGAACCTGCGCGCGATCTCGACCGTGGCATCGCTGGACCCGTTATCGACAAACAAGATATGCCGAACGCCCAGTGTTTGATGGTGGCGAATGAACGGCTCGATGAAATAGGCGGCGTCCTTGACCAAGCACACGACCGCGCAATCCTCTGGCCCCAAAACCAGCCGCGCCGGGCCATAGATCACCCGCCCCGCCAAGCGCACGGCCAATTCCGCCCGCGCTTGATAAAAGCGCCGCTGTAGCCCTGCCCAAATTCGCGCGATCCCGCCCATTGCTGCCTTCCCGATACCTGCCAAAACGACCCTAGCCCGCCTGCAAAGCATCGGCTAGCCTGAAGCGATGAGTGATGGCTTTCGCAACCAGATTTCCGGCGTCTACGAGACGCATTTGCCCGTGGCCAATCTGGCCCGTGCGATCACGTTTTACCGCGACGTGCTGGGGTTAGAGCTGGCGCGCGAATTTCCTGAACGCGGCATTGCCTTTTTTTGGGTCGGGGATAAGACACAAGGCATGCTGGGCCTTTGGCAAAACGGCAGCGCCCCGATGTGGATGTCCAGCCATTTCGCGTTTCGGATGACGAAAGAGGCGGTTCTTGCGGCGCCCGACAGGCTGGCAGCCCTTGGTGTCGCGCCGCTAGAGCGTTTTTCGTTCAATCGGTTTCATACCCTGCGGCTTTGAAGAAGTTATAGCATTCCTCTTCCTTGAAGAGGTCGCAAACGTGGCCGACGGCTTTCCAGAGTTGGTCATAGGTTCTGGCAGCGGCCTTTCGGATCAGTGCTTTGAGCTTGGCAAATGCCATTTCGATAGGGTTGAGATCGGGGGAGTAGGGCGG
>JBLIGH010000113.1:0-8962 GCA_047636855.1 Pseudorhodobacter sp. | reverse complement strand
GGCTAGACTGCCTGACCTTACTTTTTGAGCGTTGGCCCAAAAAGCGAGACCAATCCGTTTGGTTTCAACCAAGAAAACAGCGGATCACCAAGCGTCAACAGTGCTTCATGGCATGCAGCGCACCGTGCCAGACAGCCTTGTCAGCTGAAATTTCGAAGCCGATTTAAGGCTTTCTCCCGGAGCAAAATTTTCATGTGATGCTGCTGGCTTGGGTGGATTCCAAAGTGGCTACCTGGATTCCCAAGGTGGATTTTACTGTTTTTGTCAAGAATCCACCCTGAGGGGTAGATCGCGTCTCGCAAGTAGCTGTTATTGAATCATTTTGCTGCGAACGCCTCTCGAGGTGGATTCCGCCTGGATTCCCCGGTGAAGAAGCCAGTCGCTAGCGAAATGTCGCGCTGCGCCCCCCCGCATACAAACGGGGCCGGGGAAGAACCATGCCTGGGGAGACTTAGGGCGCTACCGGCCTTTGCTGAACTTCGTATGAAGGAGATCTGGGTGCTCTGCGTCACCGAAACAGTCACTGACGCAAATGACACGCGCTAGACGGTGGATTTCGTCAGCCAATCCTTTCGCATCATCATGTGCACGCCCTTTTCACCATCAACGACCTGCGTGATGCGTAGATCGCCCGCGAGGCTGAGAAGCATGTAGGCTTCATCGCGGCTGATGCCCGCACGCGTGGAAACGAGCCCAACCATTTGGCGCACAGCGCGGCGCATGGCTTCGTCGAGGGTTTCGTGAAAGCCCATGGAAATTAAATGAGTAGCCGATTCCGCATAGGGGCCGGTGGCTTCCATATCCTTGCGCACTGTCAGGCGAAACCGGCCCCGCAGCGCGGTTTCAAGGGCTGCAATCGACACTTCACCGTCGCCCTGCCGCCCGTGGCCGTCCCCGGCCGAAAACAGAGCGCCCGGCTGGTGAACAGGCAAATAGAGAGTGGTGCCCACCTGCAACTCCTTATTGTCCATGTTGCCGCCATGCGCGCGCGGTTGGGGGGACCCAACCCGCCCCCAGGCCGAAGGAGGGGCCACGCCCATCACACCAAAGAACGGCTCCAGCGGCATGGTCAGGCCCCAGGGGGTGGTGCAGGTGTGGGCGTTACGGTCAATCGAAAGGAACATGTTCTGGTAATTGGTGAATTCGTCCGGCAGCGCGCCCAGCCAAGGCAGGATCGAGGTAAAGCCCCAGTCCTGCATCGGCATAGCGTCCAAGATATCGACCTGCAGCATGTCACCGGGTTCTGCCCCGCGCACGAACACTGGTCCGGTCATGAAGTGCGGCCCCGCCCCCATGCGCCCCTCATGCGCCTTCAGCGCCTCCAGATGAGCCGGCAGAACGCTCGCATGGCCGGGTGGAAGGTCTTCCATCACGCAGGCTGGCAGGCAATCCAGCGTCACCTCATCGCCGCTGTCGATCTCAAGCACGGCGGGAGTGGAGGCGTCAAAATAGCCCCAGAACAGGTTTTCGGGGCGCCAATCAAGGTGATGAGATTTTGCCATTCTAGATTTCCTTTGCGTTCAGACCGACAGAAGGCGCGATACGCCATCGGTTTCCATAGTGTTTCCCGCCCCGCGCAATGCCACGCGGCCCCGGTCCAGCACGACATAGGCATCTGCCAAGGATCGTGCGAATTCATAGTATTGCTCAACTAACAGGATCGCCATACGGCCTTTGAGCACCACAATCGCCGCTTCGATCGCCTCGACGATAGAGGGCTGCACGCCTTCGGTCGGCTCGTCCAAGATCAGCAGTTTGGGCCGGGGGGCGAGTGCGCGGGCGATTGCCAGTTGCTGTTGCTGTCCGCCCGACAGATCGCCGCCGCGCCGCCCCCACATCTGGCCGAGCACGGGAAAGAGTGCCACCACTTCATCGCGCGCGGCATCCGGTTCCTTGGTGCGGTGGTTGCGCAAGACGATCTCGATGTTCTGGGCCACCGTCAGATCAGCGAAAATTTCGCGCCCCTGCGGAACATAGCCCATGCCGGCGCGGGCCCGTAAATGAGACGGAGCGCGTGTCATATCCACACCGTCAAAGAGGATTGTGCCACCATCGGTCGGCAACACGCCCATCAGCGAGCGCAGCAACGTCGTCTTGCCAGCCCCGTTGCGGCCCAAAAGTGCCATGCAGGAAAACGGTGCGATCTCGAACCCCACCCCTTCGAGGATCAGCGCCGATCCATAGCGTTGTTGCAGCCCGGTTACGGTCAGTGGCATCAGTGGCGTCCCAAATAAACGTCGCGCACCCGTGCATCAGTGCGGGCGTCGGCCATTCGGCCTGCAAAGATTGGTGTGCCTTCGTGCAGCACGGTGACGCGGGTTGCGATTGCCTCGACAAATGCCATGTCGTGCTCGATCACCAGAATGGCGCGGTCAGGCGCACGCAGACGGCGCACCAGATCGGCCGTGTGGCGGGTTTCGGCTTCGGTCATGCCAGCCACTGGTTCGTCCAGCATCAGCAGTTTTGGCCGCTGCATCAGCAGCATGCCGATTTCTAGCCATTGTTTTTGCCCATGCGCAAGTATGCCCGCAGGCGTATCGGCGCGGTCGTTCAGGCCGATTTCGCCCAACACCTCGGCGACGCGGGCAGCGCGGCGCGGGTCGGCCCAGCCGCGCAGTTCCGCAAGGATCGAGCGGGTATGCAGCCGCAAGGCAAGTTCAAGGTTTTCGCTCACGCTGAGCGCTTCGAACACGCTGGGTTTTTGGAACTTGCGCCCCACTCCGGCCAGCGCGATCTGCGGTTCCGACAGCTTGCGCAGGTCGATCTTGCCATCCAGCAGGACGCTGCCCTCTTTGGGCCGGGTCTTGCCGGTGATTACGTCCAGAAGTGTGGTTTTGCCTGCCCCATTTGGCCCGATCACACCATGAATTTCGCCGTAGCTGGCGATGAAAGTCAGGTTCGGGATCGCGACGAAATCGCCGAAGGTAACGCGCAACCCTTCGACCTGAATGGCGTGGGCACCCCGGATCTCAGCGGTCATCGCGCGCCCTCCGCATGAATGGAAGGGGCAGGCCCGGCAGACGCAAATCTGTCAACCCGTTTGGCAGGCCCACAACCACTACTATCACCAGCAGCGACAGGATGAACGGCCACAAATCAGGCGCAAAGCCGGTCAGCCAGAACTTCAGCGCCGAGATCACCACAGCCCCGATCACCGCGCCCGACAGCGTACCGCGCCCGCCCAGCGCCACCCACACAGCGATTTCGATCGACACCTCGGGCGACAGAAGACGCGGGTTGATGATACCCACTTGGGGCACATAAAGCGCCCCGGCAATCGCCGCGATCACGCCGGACAGCGTCCAGGCGGCCAGCTTTGGCCAAACCGGGTCATAGCCCAGAAACCGCAAACGCGCCTCGTCATCGCGCACCGCCACCAACATTCGGCCGTAGGGCGAGCGTACCAGACGCCCACACAGCAGGAAGGCAACCAGCGCCGCTCCGGTGGAAGCGGTCGCCAGCCAGACGGCGGTCTGGCGCGTGCCCATTTGCAACCCCAACAGGCTGGCGAACCCAGTCATCCCGTTATTGCCGCCAAAGCCGGTGTCGTTGCGGAACATCAGCAGCATCGCCACATAGGTCAACGCCTGGGTGATGATCGCGAAATAGACCCCGCTGACCCGGCTGCGGAAAGACATCCAGCCATAGGCAAAGGCCAGAAGCCCCGGCAGGATCACGATCAGTGCAGCCGCGTAGGGAAAGCTTTCAAAATAGACCCAGTATGCGGGCAAGTCGCTCCAGCCCATGAACGTCATCAGATCAGGCACCACGCCCGCGTTGACATAGCGTTCCTTCAGCATGTGCATCGCGATCAGGTATCCCCCCATCGCAAAGAACAGCCCATGGCCCAGCGACAAGACCCCGGCAAAGCCCCAGATCAGGTCAAGTGCTATGGCCAGCAAGGCAAAGGTCGCGATCTGGCCAATGATGTTGGCAAGATAAGGCGAGATGCCGATGCCGCTGCCTGCCAAGGGCCCGCCTAGAACGGGCAGGGCAAGGGTCAGTGCCGCCAGCGTGATAGCAACTGTCCGAAACAATATCCCCCCTCCCATCAGCGTCGCCCCTTTGGTGCAAACAGCCCCTCGGGCCGACGCTGAATAAAGGCGATCACCAGCAAAAGGACCACCACCTTGGCGGCGACCGCACCGTAAAGCGGTTCCATGATGACATTGATCTGCCCGATGCTGAAGGACGCCAGAACCGCCCCGACAAGGCTTCCGACGCCGCCCAGCACCACAACCATGAAGCTGTCAACGATGAACCCTGTCCCCATGTTGGGATTGACGTTGTAAAGCGGTGCCAGCGCCACCCCGGCCAGCCCAGCCAGACCCGACCCCAGCGCAATCGCCATGCGGTCGGTGCGGCGCGCATCAATTCCCGCTGCCCCCGCCATAGCGCGGTTCTGCGACACCGCGCGCATGTTAAGTCCGAAAGTGGTAAACCTGAGCACTAGAACCACGCCGACAAAGGCCAGCCCGGCGATGGCAATGGCGAACGTCCGGTTCAACGTGACGATGAAATCGCCCACCACTGGGATGCCCCCGACCACGTAGAATGGCTGGTAGAATTCAAGGTTCTGGGTGCCGATGGTCACGCGCACCAGATTGATCAGCAACAGACTGACCGCCCATGTTGCCAACAGCGTCATCAGCGGGCGGTCATACAGGCGGCGCAGCACTAGCGCCTCCATCACCACGCCGACCATTGCAGCGGCAATGAACGACACAGGCAGTGCGATGATCAGATACCAGTCGATCAACCCCGGCATGACCGCACGGATCGCGTTTTGCACGAACCAAGCGGCATAGGCGCCGATCATTATAAACTCGCCTTGTGCCAGATTGATGACCCCCATCAGGCCAAAGATGATGGCCAACCCAAGCGCCGCCAGCAGCAGCACAGAGGCGTAGCTCAGGCCGCTGTATAGCGCAGACAGTCCCTTCCCGATGACGATCAGGCGGTCGATCCGCTCCATCGCCGCCGCGCCCGCCGCCTGAACGGTGGCGTCGGGCTCAGTCGCCAGCGCCTCGGAAATCATGGTTCGGTTTCGCAGAGTGGCATCTGCCGCAATCGCCTCGACCGCGCGGATGCGGTTTTCGGGGGCCGGATCAGCCAGCATCATGCGCGTGCGCAGCGGTTTCAGTAATGCCAAAACCGAGGCGTCGGTTTCGAGCGCAAGAGCAGCGTCCAGAATGGGCAGGGTCAACGCCTCGCGGCGTCGTTCCAAAGTGGTGGTGGCTTCGACGCGGGCGGCGGGATCGACGTCGGCAAACAGTGTCAGTGCGGCGGCCGCCGAGGCAGCGGCGGCACGAATCCGGTTATTGATGGGCATTTCTGCCGCATCGATAGGGGCGGGCGAAGGCGCAAGCGTAGCCGCATCCAGTGCCGCGTCACCTTCACCAATGAAGGCACCGCCGGGCGCACAGCGCAAACTGCGCTCTTCGACTGCCGCGACTAGGGTTTGCGCCCATGCAGCCTCGGCGGCGCCACCCAAGGCACCTGCTTCGGCTAAGGCGCGCAAGGCGTCTGTCTTTGCTGCCACCGACGGCGCGCAGAGTGCCGCGCTTAGTGCCTCGCGTTCCGCAAAGGCAGGTGAGGCACCAAGGCACGCAAGAAAGGTCAAAAGGCGGATCAGCGGCATAAAAGGGTTTCCTTGGCGCGCTGGATCGCTCCGCCGCACAGAATAGGGCCAGCGCGCGGCGGATTGCCCCGCCGCGCGCTGCGGTGTCACCCTTGCATGTAGGGGCTGAAGGCAACCGGGTCAGGCGTCCCCTCAGATTGCCACAAGGTATCAAAGCCTTGCGTTTCATTCAGAGACCCAATGAACACCCCGCGTTTGACATAGGTGCTGTCGGCCATCATCGAGATCTCATATCCCGATGGGCAGGCAAACGAGACCGACGGACTGGCGGCGCGCACTTCAGGCACAGCGAACGAGCCGGCCTTTTCGGCAGCCAGTGCCCAGAGGTGCACCCCGTCATAAACCGACACCATTGGATCAATTGAGACGTCGCCGCGGTAAGGCACGCCCGTATCGGCCACATGCTTGGCCCAAGCGGCTTTGAAAGCGTCGTTGCGCGGACCGGCCGCAGATTGCAGATAGGCCCAGCAGTTCAGATGACCGGCAAGCGCTGCGGTATCGAGACCCTCGAAATCGGCCTCCAACGCGTCCAGACCCAGCACCGGCACATCAAGCGCGCTGATGCCCTGATTTGCGAATTCACGGAAGAAATCGGGGATTGAGTTGCCCACCACCGTCAGGATCACTACCGGCTGACCGCCCGGCTGGTCGGCGAATTCGCGGATCTGGTTGACCAGCGTCTGGAAGTTGGAATGGCCGACGGGAACATATTCTTCGCGCCAGTCGGTTTCGGGGATGCCCTTGGAGGCCCAATAGCCCTTGAGCTGCTGGTTGATCGTGCGCGGCCAGACGTAATCGGACCCCAACATGAAAAACCGCTTGGCCTCGCCGCCATCCGGACCCATCAGGTATTCGACTGCCGGCAGCACCGACGACGATGGGGGCGAATTCAGGTAGACCACATTCTTGCTATTTTCCTCGCCTTCAAAATGCAGCGGGTAATACAGCAGAGCATCCGACTGTTCGACCACCGGTAGCACCGACTTGCGGCTCACCGAGGTCCAGCACCCGAACAGTGCCGCGACCTGATCCTGTTCAATCAACTGGCGGCCCAACTGGGCATAAAGCGGCCAATCCGAGGCCGGGTCGGTTCCCACCACCTCGATCATGCTGCCCATGACGCCACCGGCGGCGTTTATCTCTTCTGCCGCCATGCGCACCACGGATGTCAGGCGGCCTTCGACGTTGGCCATCGCGCCCGAGGACGAAAACAGGCAGCCCAGCTTCACGGTATCGGCCGCCCGCGCACTGCGGATCAGGGCGGGCATCGGAAAGCTTGCCGCGCCTACACCCAACAGCGAGGCACCAGCAGTTCTAAGAAGTCCACGACGGGTCAGTCCCTTGATCATTCCATTCTCCATGTTGTGTGCCCGGTTGCCCGGCGCTTTGTCAGCAGTTACAATACCGATATGAAGGAACCCAGCTCGCCAACTTGAACCACAATCAATATTTTGATCCCGCAATTGGGCGCGGAATTCTTGAACGATGAAATAAGCCGCACATTTTGCGTGCATTCGCGCCATTTTAAGGCGGTAGGCGCGGGTCGGCAGTAAGGAGAGGGCTAATGACTTTACCCGAGTTCAAGAAACTTGATTCTGCTGATCGTCCCAAAGCCGCGCATGTGGGTGTGACGTTGCGCATCCGCAGACGACAGCTGGACCTGACTCTGGATGACGTCGCGACGCGGGCCGGCTGTTCAGAAAGCATGTTGTGCAAGATTGAAACCGGTAAGGTGAACCCGTCTATCACGCTGTTGCGGCGGTTGGCTCAAGCGCTTTCGGTGAACATCGCTGCGTTGTTTGATGACCAAAGCGTGCCAGAAATCGTACAGCGCGCAGGCGAGCGCCCACGCCTGAACGATGGCAGTCTTAGTCACGGCGATGGCGTAGTGCTGGAACGTGTGATCCCGCATTTGACTGGTGTCACACTGCAGGCCGATATTCATGAGGTCGCGCCCGGCGGGGCGTCCGACGGTCTGATTTCGCATCAGGGCGAAGAGATGGGCTATGTGCTGGAGGGGTTGGTAGAGTTGATCGTAGACGATCAGCGATGGCGGCTGGAACCGGGTGACAGCTTTTACTTTAGCTCAGAACGACCGCACGGATATCGCAATATCGGTCGCACACTTGCGCGCATTCTTTGGGTGAATACGCCACCGACCTTCTGAAAGCGGACCAAGTTATCCCCAAGCCTTGATAGACACGAGCTAAAATGAATCTGAAGGCATATTTGCCAAGCTGACAAAAAATTGCTGTAAAGACAAAGGCTGTTTCTTTTCGGCACTTGGAGTAATTTATGCTTTTTTCTGTCTGACTGCTTCCACCCCAATGCAATTTTATCAGCTAGATTTCCACGGCCGTACCTTCGGCATCGCCGCCGTCACCTCGACCTCCCGCAGCATACCGCCCGCGATCAACCCATCCCGCACCCAATCCAACGCCAGCCACCAATCCTCATAGCCGCGCCAGGCCGAAGCGATCTGTTCCGGATACGGCCGCCAAGTGACCGGGCAGGCCAAAACCTCGACCGTCCGCCATTTGCCCCGCGACAGCACCCGTTCGGTGCCCACCACGATGGTGCTCGCCCGCTCGCCATGCTGATTTTGCTTGGTCTCGACCGGCACGCAGCGTGCCAAAACGCCGGGCATCCAGTTGGGCGTTATCCCTGCGCGTGCCAATTCGGCCACGCTGATTGCCATGCGAATACCGCCAAGTCTGTCGGGCATCCCTGCGACGGTGGCTGCGATCACTTCGGCGTCGGCATGGGTGTAACTTCCCATCTTGTGCTGACCACCGTCCACCTTGCAGCCCAGCGCTGCGCGTTGCATCAGGACATATTCGAGGCCGAAGCCGAAACCTTCCTCGTCGACGTCCCGCCGCGCGGGCAATTCCAGCTGGGCCTTTTCGACCCGAAACGCCCATTCCAGCACGGCTTGCACGCCAAGCGCGCGCTTTGTGCGTGTGTCGCGATTGTTGATCGGCCGCTGCATGCTCACTGCACACCCCGCATCCGGAGTTGTTCCGGCGTCACCAATCCCCGCGCCAGCATGGCATTGCGGGTAGTATTGCTGATCGTGCTGACTGGCAGGTAGCGATCAGAATTGACGAGGTCGGCGTAGAAGGCCGCCAGATCATCGGTACTGGGCCGCGGCGTCAGATCGACCTTGCGGCCGCGCTTCGGTCTCTGCGGTTTTGCCTCGGCTGCTGCAGCCTGCGCATCGCGCTGGGCCGCTCGTTCCATGAACCGGTCCAGCGCCTTGGGCCCATCGGGCGGAATGGGATGATCGCGCCGGGTTTCAGTGGCGATCTCGAGGATCCGATT
>JBLIGH010000112.1:0-9001 GCA_047636855.1 Pseudorhodobacter sp. | reverse complement strand
AGATCTGAAAATCAATTTACCGCGCCCCCGCTCGACCGATATGGCCACGACGCCTGAATACATCAAAGCGCGCCAGTTCTGTCTGGAGACGATCAAGGCCGAAAGCCGCAAAGCCTTTGAGGATCAAAACAAGTAGGGTGGGGCGTGTTTGTTTTCCTTTGCCGCCGATTTGTCGGTTGCGGCCATTGGGGGCAACCGCAGGCCATGCTGCCAATGACATGGCGCTTTTTACAGATCATAAATATCCTAACCTGTGCTATCCCCCAATGACCCATCCGCAAATGAGGCGCCCATGCCCATGAGTTCTGACACCGAAAATATCGATGATGCCCTAAGCGCCATATTTTTGTCTGAATACCTGTTGGAAATCAACGAGGGTGCGGGTTTTTTGGGCTCACTTTCGGAAGAGGACCGAAAGACGGTTCGCAAGCTTGGAACGCGCTGCACGTTTAAAAAGGGTGAGGGGATTTTTTTCCAAGGGGATTCCCATACGGGCGTCTGGGTGATCGAAGCCGGCCGCGTGCGGACCTTTTATGTAGCCCCCTCGGGGCGTGAAATCACGCTTGCCTATTGGAGCCCGGGACATTTCGTTGGCGGCCCAGAGGTGTTTGGGCGCGGGCGGCATGTGTGGTCCGGCGATGCGTTGGAAGATTGCGAGATGCTGTTTTTGTCGGGCATGAGCCTGCAACAGCTGGTGCGCAAAGTGCCAGATGTCGCCATTGCGGTCATCCAAGGGCTGATCGCCAAGGGAAAATGCTATTCGGCACTGATCCAGATGTTGGGCACGCGGACCGTGTCCGAAAGGCTCAAACAATTGCTGGTCATTTTGGCGGATACGCATGGGCGGCACGAGGGCCATAAAATCATCGTGGAACGCTCGATCACCTATGAGCAGATCGCATCGATCGTGGGGGCCACGCGCCAATGGGTGACGCAATCGCTTGATCGGCTCAAAAGCGAAGGTGTGCTCGAAATCACCCGGACCGAGATTGTCGTCTATGATCTGGAACGGCTGCAAGAATGAAGCCCGCGCCGGGCAGGGCAGGCGGAAGATCAGCCTGGGGCGACACGGCTACTTCTTGGCAAAGGTCCAGACGCGGTTTGCCGAAAATGTCACCAGCAAAATCGCGGCCGTCACGGCCATTTGGGCTGCAAAATCGGGCAGGCCTAGCCGGGTCACCAGAAGATACATAAACGCCAGATTGATGCCAAAGGCCACCGATGCGACCGCCAAGAATTTGGGCAAAGTCTCGCGGTGCGGCGCGTCTGCGGCAAAGGTAATGCGGTAGTTGATGCCGTAGCTGACCAAAGCACCGGTTGCGGCCCCCGCAGCCGAGGCAGGCAAAACGCTGGTCACGCCGCCCTCAACCAGACCAACCAAGACCAGATAATGGGCCGATGTCGCAATGGCGCCAGCGCCCGCGAAGCTGATAAATTGTTGCAAAAGGCCCTTCATTGATCTGCTTTCTGGCTTAATATGCCCGCAACGGCCGCCTGCAGATTGGCAAGGGCGAGGGGGGCGAAGCTGAATTCCACCTCGCTTTGCCCCGCCGCAAGATCAACCGCGCGAAACAACCCGTCTTGCGTGAGGATAGGCGCTTGCCGCCCGTTCACAGACACCAGCCACCCAGGATAGGCAATATCATGCAACACGAGGCGGCAGGGTTTCACGCAATTTGCACTGATTGTGATCAAGGTATGGCCGTAGTGGGTGATCTGGGGTTGCGGCCCCGGGGCATCGGTTGGCCCCGCAAGGATCTGCACCCGAGGCAAGGCGTTGGGGTTCTCGTAAATATGAACCTGACGCTGGTTTTGCGCGATGACATCAATCAGGCGCAGGTTGCCGGGGGTCAAATACGCATGTTGGACCCGCAGAGGTGCGTCTGCGGATTGCACGGTGCAGAACGCCTTCAGCGCTTCCGCGCCCTTCGATGCTTTGATGTGTTTGTGGTCCGCTGCCAGCCCAAAAGACACAGCGTTCCCACCTCGCAATCCAAACAACAACCGGGCCAGAACGGTTGGATGGGGGGGAGGGGGCGATCAGCGCCGCGACGATCGGCGGCACTGATCAAGATTTGGGTCGGTCCGCTTTAAAAGGTCGCGGTCTTGCTTTGTTGTCTTGTGAAACGTGCCAGCAGGAACAGGGCTACTGCAGACCCCGCGCCGATGAAATCGGACCAGATCCCACCCTCGATCATCAGCAATGCCGTCACGATCAAGGCCACGCGGATATACCAAGCGGCAAGCGCCCCAATCCACCACCCCTGAATACCGGCTGACAGCAGGTAGACGCCAAAGATAGCGGTAAAGGCCGCCCGCAGGACTTCCAGCCAATTTGCCGGTTGCAGCACCATTTCACCGGCCACGTCTACCGGCGCGCCTTGCATCAAAAGGGCGGCATTGTAGAAGAACATGAACGGCACGATGAACGCGGCGATACCGATCTTGAAGGATGCGACCGAGGTTGCCATCGGGTTTGCCCCCGAAATGCCGGCCGCAGCATAGCTCGCAAGGGCAACGGGCGGGGTGATGGCCGAGACAACCGCGAAGTAGAAAACAAAGAAATGCGCGGTCAGCGGCGGGATCCCAAGATTGATCAGCCCCGGCGCCACAACAGAGGCCGCCACAGCATAAGCCGCCGTTGTCGGCATTCCCATCCCCAGCAAAATCGCAATGCACATCGCAAAGAACAGTGCTAGCAATTGGTTGGCTTCGGCCACATTCAGCAAAACGCTGGAGAAGCGCGCGCCGACACCTGTCAGTGAGATCACGCCGACGATTATCCCGGCACAGGCACAAACGGTGATGATTTGGATCGACATGACGCCCGCGATCTCGAAGGCTTTGGTTACGGACTTGACCCCCATCCGGTAGGGCGTGAACCAAGACACCACGGCGGCGGCAGCCGTGGCCAACGTCCCGGCCCGGATCACCGAATACCCCATAAAGAGGGCGGCAATCAGAATGATAATCGGCACAAACAAGAACACCCGCCGGATCATATCCTTGAACTTTGGCAGCTCATCCTCGCGCATACCGCGCATGCCCAGTTTGGCCGCCTCGAAATCCACCATGAAATAGATCGATGTGAAATAAAGCACGGCAGGCAAGATCGCAGCGATGGCAATATCGGAATACGGGATGCCGGTGATCTCGGCCATGATGAACGCGCCAGCCCCCATGATAGGCGGCATGATTTGCCCCCCCGTCGAGGCGGCGGCTTCGACCGCGCCGGCAGTCGTCGGCTTGTAGCCCACCTTTTTCATCAGCGGAATGGTCAGCGACCCCGTGGCCACCACATTGCCTGCCGAGGTGCCGTTGATCATTCCCATCAGGCCCGAGGCGAAAATCGCGACTTTGGCCGGACCACCGCGTGATTTGCCCGCTGCCGCAAAGGCAAAATTGACAAAGTAATCACCGACCTTCGAGGCCTGCAGGAAGGCGGCAAAGATGATGAAAAGGATGATATAGGTCGAGGAGACAGCCGTTGTTGGCCCCAAAATACCGGCATCGGTATAGACTTGCGAAAAGAACCGCTGCCAAGTGTAGGGCTTATCCACCGCCAAAATGCCGGGCAATAGATGGGCTGCGAATGTATAGGCCAAGAACACGCCTGCGATGATCACAAGGGCCAGACCTGCGACTCGGCGGGTAAGTTCCAGCACCAGTGCCGTGCCTGCGGTGGCGGCGAACGAAATGCCCAAGGGGGCAAAAGATGTGCCTGTTGAATTTCGCGCCGTCGTGCCGAAAATCGGGATCAGATAGCTCGCGACAGCCACAGCACAGAGCATCAGCACAATATCCGCAGGCGAGACCACCCCGCGTGGCCTGCGCGTCACCCAGCTCAACACAATCGCGCCCGCTGTCGCAATCAACAGCGGCACGCCGTAATACCAGATCTCGATTGCGGCCAAGGGTGATTTGCCGATGGCAGGCCAAGTCTGCTGACCGCTCATTTCAGGCACTTGCCCCGTAGAAATAACCCACATGAAATAGGCCGTGGTGCCGATTGACAAAAGCGCGGGCAAAGCCAACAAGGCGGCGGCAATCTTGACCGGGCGGGCGCCGCGATCGTTTTCCGGAAAGCCGGTTCCCCCCGCGTAAAACAAAAAGCCCAATGACAGCGCCCCGGCGATATGGACAATCCGGAAATCCCAAGTCTCCATCGGGAAGGATGGCAGGCCGGGTATGCTTACCCCCGTCCAGCGTTCAATCGACCATCCGTTCAGTGCGGCCATGTGAAAGATCGCATAGAATGCGGCCATACCGGCAATCACCAGATAGGTACGATCCTCGTAGATGCGGCGGTTGCTCTCGACGGGCTCGTCGTCAAGACCTTCGGCCAAAACGGGGCCATCCAACTGGTCATCAAGGGGGGTACTGGTTGCCATTATTGCCTCCATGCCAAGCGGGTCCACTTGTGGACCTATGCTCAAAGCACTGAAATGATTGTTTTATTATGTGTTCAGGCGTTCGGGGCCACCCAGATAGGCAGCCCCGAGCAAGTCCTTAGTTTCCGGAGTGGATCTGATCGGCAGGAATAACGGCCCCTGCGTTATCGGTGAACCATTGCGCGGCACCGGGATGCCACTTCATAACGCCGGCATTCTTGTCCCAGTTCGAAGGCACGGTCGACAGGGCTGCACGGTGAATATTTACCATCCGCTCGTTGTCCGACATGATCACATCGACCACGGCATTGACGAAGCTGGCGGGCAAATCACAATTGGCAATCGCAAAGTTCCACATCGAGACCGAGCGCGCGTCTGTGGTCAAGGTTGTATAGGTGTTTGCAGCAATATCGAAGCCAGAGACCGGGAACGCGGCCATGATCTTTGCCTGCTCTTCTGCCGTGAATTCGATGATATTGACGTCTGTCTGCACTTCCAACTGGCTGACCGCCGGAACTGGAACGCCAGCCGCAAAGGCGATCACGTCCAAAAGACCGTCTTGCAATTGCGAGCCAAGATCTGTCCAACCGCCATTGCGGCGATCAAATTCGACGCCCAAGGTTTCCATCATACGCGGGAAATAGGTGTCAGAGGTCGATCCAGCCGGACCAAAACCGATGCGCGCCCCAGCAGGGATGTCGGCAATCGATTTGATGCCGGACGATGTCAGTGCTGTGACGCTGAAAGGGGTCTGGTACATCGGGAACATTGCACAGGCATTGTCCATCGCCACACCAGGGGCAATTGGGTTGATGCCCGCAATCGATTCAGCTGCTGGGCCCATGGTGGTCATGCCAAACTGCGCGTCGCCGGTGTGAACAAGCGCCATATTCTGCATTGGGCCGCCAGTGACTTCTGCGCCGCCGGTGATGCCCAGCTCTTCTGCGACCAGATTGGCCCAGCCAGCGCCATAGGCGAAATAAGTACCACCCTGCGACGCGGTGCCAAGGGTAAAGCTGTTAGGCCAGCCGTCACGGTTCTGATGAGATTCTGCGAAAGCGACTGTTGCGCTAAGGGTTAGCGCGGTGGTCGCAAGAATTGCGGTGAGTTTCATGGTCTTTCCTCCACTAAAAGTCCGAGCGGCCCTCCCGGCCAGCCCGTAAGATCGTCAGGGATTGCCCCTGAACGTCTAAGTAGGGCGATTAACACGACGGGCCAGACAAAGTGCAAGACGGGGCTGGCGTGTTAGCGGTAGCGGCCGCAAGCTTTTGCCGTCGATGTGTGGAAAAGGGAACATTTCACAAAATAGATGGGCATCAAGGGGAACATTTCACCACGCAGCTACCGACCCACCCAATGATCGAAGGTGGTATCTGAGGGGGGCCGCAGCCGATTATTTGCCAATGAGGCCTCGTTTGATTCGGTTTTGGTTGCATCGCAGGGACATGACTTGCGCAATCGGGGCCTAAAGTAAGCGATTGCACGACGTTGCCTAAAGGCTGGTGAGGCCGTCAAATGTCGCTGCCCGCACCGGCGATGCGCTCGGATTTCAAGTGGCTTGGTGCTGTCGATTTTGTGTCAGAACCATTGAAGATTGCGGTTTTCGGTACTTGCGGACCTTCCGTCATCACCGTCGCGCGCTTCGCCGCCAACAAACACGCTTTGCCGGAGGGGCCTGAAAGTGCGGGGGGCTTAATGTTTTGACCTTTTGGGTGACGTCGGTTGACATCGCCAAGTTCAAACCAAAACTTGATGGCTTCGTATCGTTGCTCGGCTTTCCGAGGCGCGTTTTTTCGGCTAAGATGATGAAAATCGGCCCGAATAAGGATCTGCGACATGAACCCGACAAGACGTGCTACGACATTTGGGCTTATGGCCGCAGCTCTTACAGCCTGTGTTGGGGCGCAAGGCAGCGGCACTGCCGCCGCCCGCGTTCCGGCTGCGGCCCCGCGTGCTGTGGCAAATCCGGGCTTTGACGCTTGGCTTGTCGGGTTTCGCGGCCGCGCCACTGGGATATCAGAGGCGACCTTGAAAACCGGCCTGCGCAATGCAGGGTTTCTGCCCGAGGTGATCGAGCGTGACCGCAACCAGACCGAGTTCAAACGCAGTTTGCAAGATTATCTGGCCATCGCTGCCTCGGATGAACGGATCACCAAGGGCCGTGCGGCCTTCGCCAGTCAACGCAGCACATTGTCCGCCATCGAGGCGCGCTACAGCGTCGAGGCGCATGTCGTGACGGCCGTTTGGGGGCTGGAAAGCTTTTACGGCGAGCGGCGCGGCGACATTCCGGTAATCTCGGCTTTGGCGACGCTGGCCTATGATGGGCGGCGGGGGGCCTTCTTTGAAAGCCAACTGGTTGCGGCACTGCGAATTTTGCAAAACGGCGACACCACGCCAGAGCGAATGACAGGCAGTTGGGCAGGCGCTATGGGGCATACGCAGTTTATCCCAACCTCGTATCAAGCTTTCGCGGTGGATTTCACCGGCGACGGACGGCGGGACATCTGGTCTGATGATCCGACGGATGCTTTGGCCTCGACTGCCGCCTATCTGAAAAATTCGGGCTGGACCAAAGGCCAACCTTGGGGCGTGGAAGTGCGGCTGCCTGCCGGCTTCAATACCGGGTTGGCGGGGCGTAAATCGACGCGCAGCCCTGCGGATTGGGCCACCCTTGGCGTGCGCGATATGCAAGGCGGCAGGGTGCCAAACCATGGTGCGGCCTCGATCTTGTTGCCAGCGGGCGCAAATGGCCCGGCCTTCATGGTGTTTCGCAACTTCACCGTGATCACCCGCTACAATAATTCCGAAAGCTATGTGATCGGCGTGGGGCATTTGTCGGACCGCATTATTGGACGCCCAGCCATTCAAGGCGCGTTCCCACCCGATGCCGCCGGTATGACAATCGACGACCGTCAGGAAATGCAACGCCGCCTGACACTTGCGGGCTTCGATACCGAAGGCAATGATGGTGTGATCGGCCCGAAAACCCGCAGCGCCATCAGCGGCTTTCAGGCCCGTAATGGCCTGACAGTCACCGGCGAGCCGAGCCTTGATCTGCTGTCACGATTGCGGGGCTAGGCGCAGGGATCAAACCGCTATTTGCGCTTTCGGGCGCAAAGCCAGCCAGATCAGCGCGCCGCCTGCCAATATCAAAAACGGCAGCATCGCAATATTGACCGCCTGCCAGCCCTCGACCACTGACCCGCCCGAGCAGTTCATCAGCCCACCCGACGACAGCGAGGCGATCGTGACGCCGCCAAACACCAGCAGGTCGTTTAGTCCTTGCATTCGACCTCGTTCTTGCGGGCTGTTTTCGCCCGCAAGCATGGTCGTCGCCCCGATAAAGCCGAAATTCCAGCCAATCCCAAGCAAGATCATCGCGGCGAAAAAATTCTCGAGCTGAACACCGGTCAGCGCGACCGCCCCTGCAGCCCCCAGCACGATCAACCCTATCGCAATGATTTTCTCGACCCCGAAACGCACAATCAGATGCCCGGTAAAGAACGACGGCACCGCCATTGCCAGAACATGGGCTGTGACGACATCGGCTGCGTTTGCGGTGTTATAGCCACATCCGACCACGGCCAGCGGCGACGAGGTCATCACAAGGTTCATCAGCGCATAAGAGACCATGGCGCAGATCACAGCCACCGCGATACGGGGGGTTCGGATCATCTCCCACCGCGTGCGGCCTTGAGGCTCGCCAGCTTTGGGCGCGGCTGGTTTGGGGATTTTGAGGAATAAAAACAGCAAAGAGCCGACCAAATTGAGGCCGATCACCGCCAGATATGTGCCCATGAAGGGCACCACCATCGCCTCGGCCGTTACCTTAACCAATTGCGGGCCAATGATTGCCGAGAAAAGCCCGCCCGCCATTACCCAAGAAATCGCCTTGGGGCGGAAAGCTTCGCTGGCGGTGTCAGCCGCGGCAAAGCGGTAAAAGCCTTGTGCCGACATATAGGTGCCAGAAAACAGCGCGCCGATCAGAAAAATTGGGAAAGAGGCCGTATACAGCCCGTAGGCACCAATGCCCGCACCTAGCGCGCCGGCCATCGTTCCAATCACAAACCCGACCCTGCGCCCGTATTTCTGCATGATCGCTGAAAGCGGCGTGGCCGAAAGCATCGAGCCAACCACCATAATCGAGATTGACAGCGTGGCCCAGCAAGCGTTGGAGGCCAAACTTTGCCCCGCAAGACCCGCGATGGTGAAAATCATCGGCATCTGCGCACCCAAAATCGCTTGGGCCGCAACAAGCACCCAAACATTGCGGTGCGAGATCGCCGCTTGGCGGGCAGAGGGGGCTGTGATTGTCATGCCTTTGGCATAGGCCCGCAGCCGTTGTATCGGCAAGCTGCAAATTGTTATCCATACAATTGCCCCTTGGTGGCCCAAGCCCGTAAATCCGCCGAATGAACAGGCATAACCTTTTCGCGCGCCGCAATTGCCAGTAGCCTTGCGCACAGATTTTAAAGGGGGGGCCACGTGCTCGGACGCATTATCCATTCATCAGCCTGTGTCGACGAGGGTGCCAAGTGGTTGGCCGCACACGAGCCGCGTTTTGAACACGCATTGGCGTTGACCGCCGAGGTGCCACTGCGCCTGCGGCC